>JBKCTS010000161.1:0-3260 GCA_046318695.1 Acidovorax sp. | reverse complement strand
AAGGCCTGGGGGCTGGTCACCTCGTGGACCAGATGGCGGTCGCTGTAGAGGATGGACGTGCCATCTTCTTCGGTGTGGACGACGTGCTCGTCCCAGATCTTGTCGTACAGGGTGCGTCCCATGGCGAGGCTTTCTTGGTTTGCTGGTGGCTGTGAAATTTTAGTGTTGCGCGTGGCGCGCAGAGGCTGCGTTGTCGCTGGCGGCGCGCGCCTTCAGCGGCTTGGGCGGGGTCAGGTGCTCCACCAGCAGGCGCGCGGTGACGGGGAGCGCATCGAAATCGCGGGCTACCACGCGCAGTTCGCGGCAGGCCCAGGGGTCGGTCAGCGCAACGGCCTGCAGGTGTCCCACGCTTTGCATTAACTCGAAGGCGCGGTCGGGCAACAGGCCCACGCCCAGGCCGCGGTCAATCATCCGGCACATGGCATCAAGCCCGGTCACCTGGATGCGCTGGCGCAGCGTGCGCCCGGCCGCAGCCGCCGCGGCGCGCATGGCCAGGCTGATGCTGCTGTTGGCGTGCAGGCCCACGATGTCCCAGTCGAGCACTTCTTCGAAGGCCATGCTGTGGCGGCCCGCCAGCGTATGGCCTTGCGGCACCACCAGCACCAGTCGGTCGCTGCGGTAGGGGCGGCTGTGCAAACCGGCGGCCGAACGCTGGGTGCCTGCCGTGGCGTGTGGTGGTTGCGCCGGGGCCGCGTCAACCGGGGCCGCTCCCGGCAGGGTGCTGACATGGCCCAGATGGCAGATGCCGACGTCGGCGGCGCCTTCCTGCACGGCGTGTAGCACCGCGCTGGAGAGGTGCTCTTGCAGGTCGATCTTGATCTGGCTGTGCAGCCGCGTGAAGGCGCCCAGGTCTTCGGGCAGAAACTGGAAGATGGCGGAAATGTTGGCGTGTATGCGGACATGACCGCGCACGCCGTCGGCGTATTCGCTGAGCTCGCCCTGCATCCGCTCCAGGCCAAAGAGCACGGTGCGCGCATGGTGCAGCAGGCTCTCGCCCGCCGGGGTCAAGGTCACGCCGCGGCTGTGGCGGTACAGCAGTGGTGTGTCCATGGCGGTTTCCAGGTCTGAAAGGCGCTTGCTGACGGCCGAGGCCGCAATGAACTCGCGCTCCGCAGCGCGGCCGATGCTGCCCAACTCGCACACCGCCACAAACAGCTGCAGCGAAGTCAGGTCGATACGGCGCGCAAAGTTGCGCTCGGAGCTTTTCATGGGGGTGCGAGGCTTCTTATTTAGCGAAGGTTTGCCATTTTCCTATTGGTTTGGCCACCTTGTCGTCGTGAAACGCGATGGCTGGAATCGCCGAAAAGTCGTTTTCTGGGTGTGGGGCATCAGGTCAAACCGGGCGTGTTTACCGTGATGGGTGGTCAAATATGCCGCTAGCGCAAGTGTTTATTAAACCGGTAGCTATCAATAACATAGCAAATTGCTTTCGCATGAAGGTGCCGGAGCTCGGGCCGAAGGGACCCCAGCGGCACGGGTTGGGCAGGCCGCCACCAGGCTCTTGGCTCTTTGCCGTTGTCCGTCACGCCGCCAAGGTGCTCCCATGCTCAGGCACGCTCACCCGCCAATGGAGTTCGTGAGCAATGCGCTGGCGCAGGTGGTCGGCCGCGCTCATTTCACCGTGCACCACAAAGACCTGGTCGGGCGCATGCCCCATGCTGCGCAACCACGCGACGAGCTGGTTGCCATCGGCATGCGCTGACGCCGAGGCCAGCCGGACCACCTCGGCGTTCACGCTCACGTCCTGGCCGTGGATGCGGATGGTCCTTTCACCCTCGGCCAGCCGGGCGCCGCGGGTGCCGGGTGCCTGGTGCCCGGTCAGGATGATCATGCTGCGGTGATCGCCGGCGTACAGGGCCAGGTGGTGTAGCACGCGCCCACCCGTGGCCATGCCGCTGGCCGCCAGGATCACCATCGGCCCGTGCAGGCGCGCCAGTGCCTTGGACTGCTCTGTGGTCTGCACCATGGTGGCGCCATGCTCCATGGCGCTCACTTCGCGCGCGCTCAGGCGGTGCTCACCCAGGTGGTGTTGATAAAGCCCCGTGGTGCTGACCGCCATGGGGCTGTCGAGAAAGACTTTCAGCGATTTCGGCACCGCCCCTTGCGCCTTGAGCAGGCCAATGGCGTGCAGCACCAGCTGCGCGCGGCCCACCGCGAACACAGGCACCACCGCCACGCCACCACGGGCTGCCAGGCGCTGCAGGGTGGGGCCCAGCTCCTCCAGAAGGTTTTCTGGTGGATGCAGGCGGTCGCCGTAGGTGGACTCGATCAGCACCGTGTCGGCCAGGGGCGGCGCGTCTGGCGGGTTCATCAGGAGGTCGTCCGGTCGCCCCAGGTCGCCCGAGAAAAGGATGCGCCGCCCACCCACTTCCAGCAGCACGCTGGCCGCACCCAGGATGTGCCCGGCGGGCGAGAACGTAGCGCGCCAGCCCGGCAGGGGCTCAAACGCCGAGCCCATGTTGTGCACCTTGAACTGGCGCAGGCAGTGCAGCGCATCCAGCCGGGTATACAGCGGCAGGGCGGGGCTGTGGCTGCTGAGTTGGTGGCGGTTGAGGAAGGCGGCATCTTCCTCCTGCAGGTGGCCGCTGTCGGGCAGCAGGATGGCGCAAAGGTCGCGCGTGCCCGGCGTGGCGTGGATGGCGCGGGTGTAGCCATCGCGCGCCAGCAGGGGCAGGTAGCCGCTGTGGTCCAGATGGGCATGGGTCAGCACCACGGCATCCACCTGCCCGGGGGTCACGGGCAGGGGTTGCCAGTTGCGCAGGCGCAGCTGCTTGTACCCCTGGAACAGCCCACAGTCCACCAGCAGGCTTTTCCCGGCGTGCCGCACCAGGTACTTGGAGCCCGTGACCGTGCCTGAGCCACCCAGAAAAGTGATGTTGACGTCCATAGCGGATCCTTGGCTGATAACGACTGCGGGCTGCACGCCACCAGGACGGCAGCGTCGGCGGCTCATCGTACTGCGCGACGCGCTGCGATGCCCCAGGCAAGGCGGTGTTCCTTGCTTCAAGTCAAGATCGAAAGGGATGGCTGTGGGTGCGAGGCCGTGAGCCAGCGCGTTGGGCCACGCAAGCCTGGATGCGCTGCACTCTGAGCCTAAAAACGGCAGTTGACCGCTTGTCATCTTGCCGCACACCGCGTGGACAGGGCCTGTTCACATTATTTTTGTCAGATGCGTTGCGATACAAAAGGGCCACGCGCCAGGCGCCGCTGCGGCCAAAACCACTGATCACCTCATCAAAAATCAGCAAAATGTTGTTTTG
>JBKCTS010000160.1:0-6516 GCA_046318695.1 Acidovorax sp. | reverse complement strand
GGGCCGGGTCGGCTTCGGTTCGGGCCCAGCCGAACGCAAACGTGTCGGGCACCACATCGGCAATCAGCCAGCCGGTGTTGCTGGGCTTCAAGGGCTCGATGTCGGCCATCAGCAGGCACATGCCCGCGCGCGTGGGCACGGCGGGCTGCAACGCGCACAGGCAATGGCTGGGCACCAGGCGGCAGCCGGGGCAGCGATCGCCCTTGATGCCGCCACGGGCCAGGAAGGGCTTGGCGCTGCGGGCCAGGCGCACTGCGCGCAGCCGCGCTACGGCGTGGGGCGCAGCGGGCACGCCGGGTGGGCCCGCACCTTCTGGCCGGGGCATCAGCCGGGCCCGCCCGAGCGCTCCAGCGCAAACGTGGGCACTTCGGCCTGGTGGCTGAGCCACACGCCGCCGCCCAGTTCCACAAAGCCTTCGCGCAGGCCGCGCCGGTACAGCGCGGCGCGGTGGCGGAACACGCGGTTGTCGGCCAGGTCTTCGTCGATGATGTCCTGCTCGTAGTCCTCGCGCGAGACGGCCTCCACATACAGCGCGCCCCGGCTCAAGCGGCCCAGGTTTTGCAGCGCGGCTTGCAGGTCGGCGGGGCTCAGGTAGGGCAGCACGCCCTGGCAGATGACCAGATCAAACGGTGTGCTGCTGGCGTAGTCCACCACCGAACCTTGCTGCCATCCGAAACGCTCGCACAGGTAGGGGCTGAACTCGACGCCCTGGTAGCTTGCGCCCGGAAAATGTCGCTCGACGATGCCCTTCCACAGGCCGATGCCGCAGCCCACGTCCAGCACGCGCTGTACCGGCACGCGCAGGTACTTGAGGTAGCTGCACACAAAATTGCCCAGGCGCTCCAAGTGTTCCGGCTCCACCACGCTGGTCTTCTTGTCAAAGTAAAAGCGCTGGTAGTAGGTCTCGTCGAAGGTGGTGGCGCTGGCGGATTTCAAGGGGCGGTGTCCGGTGGTGAAGGCCATGTGCAACGGCGGCCTGGGCGCAGAGTATCCCCCATCCGCCGCGAGCAAATCGATGACGACCCCCACCCCATCAAGCTCAGCGATGCGCAGGAAGACTTCTGGGTGGCCCAGGCCCGGCGCGCTAACGTGCTGCTCGACTCACCCGGGTTCTCTGCGGTGATCGTCGCCACCAACGGCACCATGGCCCGCATGCACACCGTGCACCCGGCCACGTTTGTCGCGTTCAAGCGGTGGCTGGCAGTGCAACCCGATCGCGACCCACTCAAGCGCAGGCGTGATGTGCTGCAGGCCGATGCGGTGCAGGTGTTGCTGGAGCAGTATTTGCCGCCCGGTTGAAAGCCAGGGCGCTCGCGGCACACGCGATGGCCGCGCTCGACGATCCGCACCTTTGGTGAGCCGCCGGGCCGTGCGGGCCGATGCCAACGCGGTATCCGTGTTACCTTCCTACCCCTATCCGCTGAAGGCTTTTGCCGGCGCACCGCCCCGGTTTTTCTTTCCTGACCACCTGTCCCATTGCATGTCCAGCGGCATTCTGTACGGCCTGTCGGCCTATGTTCTTTGGGGCTTGTTTCCCCTGTTTTTCAAGCAGTTGCAGGCCGCTGCCGCCACCGAGGTCGTGCTGCACCGCATGGCGTGGTCGCTGGTGTTTGTGCTGATGGTGCTGGCCGCCCTGCGCCGCTTTGGCTGGCTGGCGGATGTGCGCCGCAACCCGGCCCTGCTGGGCAAATTCGCCGTGTCGGCTGTGCTCTTGGCAGCCAACTGGCTCACCTACATCTGGGCGGTGAACAACAACCATGTGCTGGATGCCAGCCTGGGCTACTTCATCCTGCCGCTGGTCAATGTGGCGCTGGGCTGTGTGTTTTTGCACGAACGCCCGCGCAAGGCCCAGTGGGTGGCCTTTGCGCTGGCCGCCACCGGCGTGCTGTGGATGGCGCTGCAAACCGGCCGCATGCCCTGGATTGCTCTGCTGCTGGCCCTGACCTTCGGCTTCTATGGCCTGATGCGCAAGGTGGCGGTGCTGGGCGCGCTGGAGGGGATGTCGCTGGAGACCATGCTGCTGGCCCCGCTGGCCCTGGCCGCGCTGCTGTGGGGCAACCACACCGGCCAGTGGCCCACGCACGACAGCCACACCTGGCTGTTGTTCATCCTGAGCGGCCCCGTCACCGCCATTCCGCTGTTGCTGTTTGCCGCGGGCGCGCGGCGCGTGCCCTTGTCCACCATGGGCTTTTTGCAGTACATCACCCCGTCCATCCTGGCGCTGATGGGGGTGTTCCTGTACGGCGAAACCTTCAGTGGCCCGCGCGCCGTGGGCTTTGGGCTGATCTGGGTGGCGCTGGCGCTGTACAGTGCCGAAGGGCTGTGGGCAGGGCGCACAGCGGCTGGGTCAAAGGCGGCAGGCCAGTCTGCGGCTTAGGGGCACGGCGACCGGGCTCTGGGTGCGGAAAACTGCTTTGGCGGCGCATCACGCAGCCGCGCGCTGCAGGTACAGCGCCGCCCGGTGTTGTTGCGCGGGCCCGTCGCCGCGACGCTCGGGTGGTGGCGAGCCCCGATCCAGACAGCGTTGGCAGCCCTTCACTGCGAGGGCGGCAGGGAGGTCACATTGCCGTCCACCGGCAACTCTTGCGAGCCAGGGGGGCAGGTCTGGTCGGTGTAGGTGGTGCGGCCATCTTTGACGCACTTGCGGGGTTGCGGGGCCACGGGTTCGGATGCAGCGCCCTGTGCGGGGCGGGCCTCCGGCTTCTTGCCGGGCGGCAGGGTGTCTGGCCCCGGGCGGGTGACCTTTTTCCAGGCCTGCTCGGCCCAGGGAGCAACCTGGGGAAGCCACTGGTCGGCGGTCCACCACGCGACAGCCGCGGCAACCAGCGCCACGGCGATGACAGTGAATACGGAGCTGTCGCTGCGGCTAGACATGATTTATGGCCTTCCAGCGCCTGCGCGCGAAGCAGATGCGAACGATGAACGTGCTGGTGAGAACAGGCGCTGCTTCATCCCTCGCCCCCCAGGTGGTTGCCCAAAATGCCCGCCAGCTCGAACATGCCCGCGCTGTCCTTGCCGAACACGGCGCGCAGCTTGGCGTCGGCCACGATGGTGCGCTTGTCCTTGGGGTCTTGCAGGTTGTGGGCCTTGATGTATTCCCACATCTTCTTGACGGCCTCGGGGCGGGCCACCGGCTCAGCGCCAATCACGGCAGCCAGCGCGGCGCTGGGGGCCTTGCCAGCGGCGGCCTTGCGGGGCGCCTTGGCGGCGGCGGTTTTGGCGGCCGGGGCCTTCCTGGTGGCGGCAGGTTTGGATGATTTTTGGGCTGTCGCGCTTGCCTTGACTGATTTGGTAGCTACTTTTTTTGGAGCAGACCCCGGGCGCGGCGGAAACTTGGATGGCGCAAATTCAAAGTTGACCTTGCCCGCGTCTTTGTCCCACGCCAGGTGGGCCTTGAAGGCGCGGCGGGTGCGCATGCTCACGAACTTGTCGAGCAGGTCGGTCTTGCCGGACGCGAGCAGCTTGCTCATCTGCTCGCGCTCGACCGGTTGCTGCAGGATGATCTTGCCGCTCTTGAACGTGCAGTTGGGTGTGGGCTGCGTGGCGGTGGGCACGGCGCGCGCGCACACGTAGTTGCTGCCGTGCTCGTGCACTTCAGATCCGCAGATGGGGCAGGCGCCCAGCGATGCGTCTTCGAACTCGACGATCTCGCCGGACTCCTCGCCCTTTCTGTCGTCGCCAAAGTCGAATTCGAGCTTGTAGTTGTGCGCCTCGTCGTCGTATTTGATGACGATCTCGGACGTGAAGGGCCAGCCCGCCTTGGAGCGAAAGCCCTCCAGCGGGCCGATCTTTTTGTCGCGCAGCAGGGCATTGGCCTCTGCGATTTCAAACGTGCGGCCTGCGGGTGATTTGCCAAAGCTGAAGCCGCATCCCTCACCCGAGCCACCCGCGTCGGCCGGTCGGCCGACGCATGCATACCTGCGGTAGTTCTCCTTGACCACGCCGCCGCAGTTGGGGCAGGGCGATTCGAGCGTGGCGTAGTCGCCGGGAATGGTGTCGCGGTCGTATTCCTTGGCCTTTTTGACCATGCGCTCGGTCATGGCGGCAATTTCAGCCATGAAGGCTTCGCGCGATAGCTGGCCTTTTTCCATCTGGGCGAGCTTGTACTCCCACTCGCCCGTCAGTTCGGGCTTAGAGAGTTCTTCCACCTGCAGGCCGCGCAAGAGCGTCATGAGCTGGAAGGCTTTGGCCGTGGGGATGATCTCGCGGCCTTCGCGCAGCATGTATTTTTCGGTCAGCAGGCCTTCGATGATGGCCGCACGCGTGGCGGGCGTGCCCAGGCCTTTTTCCTGCATGGCTTCGCGCAGTTCGTCGTCGTCGATCTGCTTGCCCGCGCTTTCCATGGCGCCCAGCAGCGTGGCTTCGGAATATCGCGCGGGCGGCTTGGTCTTGAGGCCCTTGGGGTCCACGGCCAGGGTGTTGACCATTTCGCCGGGCTTGACGGGCACCAGGTTCTGGCCCTTGTCGCCGTCCTTGCCGCCTTCCACTTCGTCGGCCGCTTCCTTGCCGTAGATGGCCAGCCAGCCCGGCTTGACCAGCACCTTGCCTTCGGTCTTGAAGCTGTGCACGGATGTGGCCCCCACGTCCTCCGAAGGGGCCGCGCCTTGCCCGGGGAGGCCCGGCGCGGCGGCCACGGTGCTGATGCGCGTGGTGACGGTGTATTCGGCACTGGGGAAGAACACCGCCATGAAGCGGCGCGCGACCAGGTCGTACAGCTTTTGCTCGGCTTCGGAGAGGCCCGAGGGCGCCTGTGTGGTGGGGATGATGGCAAAGTGATCGCTCACCTTGCTGTTGTCAAAAATGCGCTTGGACGGGCGGATGTAGTTGTTGTTGAGCGCTGTGAGCGCGTGCGGCGCGAGATGCCGCATGCCGCTGTCGGCCAGCATTTCAAAGGTCTGCTTGGCCACGGGCAGGTAGTCTTCGGGCAGCGCGCGCGAGTCGGTACGCGGGTAGGTCAGGGCCTTGTGGCGCTCGTACAGGCTTTGCGCCAGGGCCAGCGTGGTCTTGGCCGAAAAGCCGAACTTGCCATTGGCCTCGCGCTGCAGGCTGGTCAGGTCAAACAGCAGGGGCGATGCCTGCGTGGTGGGCTTGCTTTCTTCGGTGACGGTGGCCTGCTGGCCGCGCACGGCGTTGGCAATTGCCTGGGCCTGGGCGGCCGACCACACGCGGTCGGCGCGCATTTCCGCATCCTCACCCTTTTTCCACTGGGGGTCGAACCATTTGGCCGGGTATTCGCCGGCCTGGGCGCCAAAGGTGGCGTGGATTTCCCAGTAGTCGCGGCTCACGAACTTGCGGATCTTTTCTTCGCGCTCGACCACCAGCGACAACGTGGGCGTCTGCACCCGGCCCACGGTGGTCAGAAAGAAGCCGCCGTCGCGCGAGTTGAACGCCGTCATGGCGCGCGTGCCGTTGATGCCCACCAGCCAGTCGGCTTCACTGCGGCTGCGCGCGGCGCTGGCCAGGCCGGTCATTTGCTGCTCAGATCGCAAAGCACCAAAACCGTCGCGGATGGCCTGGGGCGTCATGCTTTGCAGCCACAGGCGGCGCACAGGCTTGCCCAGGGGCTTGGCGCCACCGGCGTACTGCTCGATCAGGCGGAAGATCAGCTCGCCCTCGCGGCCCGCGTCACAGGCGTTGATGAGTTCGGTCACATCCTTGCGCTTGGCCTGCTTGACCACCGCGTTCAGGCGCGTCTTGGTCTTGTCCACGGGCTTCAGGTCAAAGTACGGCGGGATCACGGGCAGGTGCGCAAAGCTCCACTTGCCGCGCTTGACGTCAAACTGCTCGGGCGCCTGGATCTCCACCAGGTGGCCCACGGCGCTGGTGACGACGTAGCGGTCGTTCTCGAAATGGTCTTCGTGCTTTTCAAACTTGCCCGCCACGGGGGTCAGAGCGCGCACGATGTCCTGTGCGACGGAGGGTTTTTCTGCAATTACCAGGGTCTTGGTCATGTGGGGATTCTTGCCTGTCATCGTTCAGTGTGCTGCGCTGCCGCAGTCGCGCACGGGGCCTGCCCCAGCGCTTTTACAATTTGGTCTCTCGCGCACGTGCGCACGCACATGCGTGTGCACCATCAAGTTAACAGAGTTTTTGCCATGCCCCGCTTTGCCCCGCACGCCGCTGCCCCTGCCACCTCTGGGCTGGGCCGCCGCATCCAGACCCGGCGCTCGGGCGTGCATGGCAATGGCGTGTTTGCCGTGCAGGACATTGCCGAGGGCGAGGTACTGGTGGAGTACACCGGCCAGATCATCACCTGGCAGGAGGCGCAGGACCGCCACCCGCACGACCCCCTGCAGCCCAACCACACGTTTTACTTCCATGTGAATGCAGATCGCGTGATCGACGCAAAGTTCGGCGGCAATTCGTCGCGCTGGATCAACCATAGCTGCGCTCCCAACTGCTACGCCGACGAGCGGGACGGCCGCATTTTCATCACCGCGCTGCGCAATATCAAGGCGGGCGAAGAACTGAACTACGACTACGGCCTGATCATCGAAGTGCGCTACACCCCAAAGC
>JBKCTS010000159.1:0-4728 GCA_046318695.1 Acidovorax sp. | reverse complement strand
TCCCAGCGCCTTGTGGCTGAACAGGTAGCCACCGCGTGCGGGCTGTGCGCTGCCCGGCGTCTTGCCCAGCTCCACCTTGGTGCGCCACAGCCGCTCTTTGGCGTTGAGCGCTGCTGCGGGCATACACACATGCACATGCGGCTGAACCGGTTCACGCTGCGCGGGCAGCACAAGGTGGGCACGCAGTGGCGGCTGTACTGCCTGGTGCACAACATCGAGAAACTGGCCGGGTGCGGGCTGAGGAAATAGCGGGCAGGAGGGGCCTAGTTCGGTGTCAGCATGAGCGCTTCAGGTCCGATCAGAAGCCCGATTGAGCGAGCCGATCAACCGCAGACGACATCAGGAAGAGGCCAAGCCATGATCACCACCATCACCGCAACCCAGCGCCAGCCGGTGGCTGGAATTGGGGTTTTTGCACAGCCACGTTAGGCGTCGCAATCAGAGCCTTGGCGCTTCCCACCTCTTATGCAAGAAAAACCCTCCGCGTCCAAGCCAAGAAGCGAGCTCTACGTTCGTGCACTCGCCTGGGGAAAGGCGACTTTGCGAGCCACCTTCGCCAGACTTGAACATGAAGAGATCAAGGGAGAGTTCGACGGGCTCGCCCTACTAGACGATCAGTCATTCGCGAAAGCAAAGGTGCAACACTTTGCGCGGCGCCAAATGCCCGCTAGAAGCGACAACTTGGGAGTCACGCTTCTACTCGCAATCATTGGAGCACCGGGGTCCTTGATTGCAGGCATGTTCACAGATGACGTTGCGTACTATTTTGGCGCGGCCTTTTGGTCTATCGTCGCAGTCGCGCTGTACACGTACATGGTCCGTGCGGCCAAGTACTGGCGGCAGCACAATGCCATCCGCAGCGAGGAGGTAAGGCGGTTTGGTCAGGCATCGTTTGGTTAGTGACCCGAAAAGTGACGCCTTGACACTCGACATGACGTACATACAATGTATGGATGATCAAGTTCGAATGGGACCCGACCAAGGCCGCGTCCAATCTCAAAAAGCATCAGGTCTCCTTCGATGAAGCGAAGTCTGTCTTCTATGACGATTTCGCTGTTCAGTTCTTTGATGAAGAGCATTCGACGGACTAAGAGCGCTTCCTTGATGCTGGGTTTGAGCGCTGGAGCCAAGTTGCTCATCGTTTGCCATTGCGAGCGCCAAGATGGGCAGATCATTCGCATCATCTCTGCTCGCAGGGCAACCAAGCGTGAAAGCGCGTTTTACCAAGGTGGCTAGTCATGAAAGCTGAATACGACCTCACCAAGATGAAGGCCCGCAAGAACCCATACGCATCCAAGCTGAAGAAGCCTGTAACGATGCGACTCTCCGAAGATGTTGTGGAGTACTTCAAGGGCATGGCAGAAGAGGCTGGCATCCCCTATCAAAGCCTCATCAACCTGTATCTGCGTGACTGCCTCACGCAGCACCGAAAGTTGCAAATCAAGTGGCCTCAGTCGGCCTGAGCCAACGCCTTCTGTACGCAACAATTTAGGTTGTCTAAAGCGCGTTACAAAACACACCCGAGGAGCGATCACCACTTGAGAACCCACTAAGCACGGTCGCGTAAGCCTAGAAATCCCTATGCCACACAGAAAACACATGCCACGTTTCGCCAAGGCAATCCGCCCTTTCGTCACTCACGAGATCCAGCAGGCACAGCGACTCTGGGCTGCGGGTCTGCGAGATCAAGCCTTCCGCCACCTGGAGCGCGCGCATGTCCTTGGACAGTCTTCTACGGTGCAGCACGTAAGGGCGCACTGGCACATGTTCATCTGGGGGATACGCAGCAAGTCACCCAAAGAGACACTCGGCCAAGTTGTCCGCATGGTCGGTGCCGCTACAAAGACTGCTGTCGGCCTTGTACCATCGGGCAATACCGGTGGCTCCAACGTGAGCCCGTTCAAACCCTTACCAATACCCCCAGACCTGGCCACCATCCTGGCGTCGGTCAAACCGCCCAGCCGGTGATGCCAACCCGGCGCTCAAGCGCAGCGATGATGGGCGGCCTCAGGCCCTACTCATATCAAGGGGCAGATATGCCTAAAACGGTCAGTTCCGTCACCCTATCCGTTTGAAGGGGCAAACCATGAACGCTCGGATCAGCATGATCGCATTGATCTTCGTGATGCCTTTGCTGCACGGATGCGGCGGCGGGGGCAGCAGTACGGCGCCAACCCCTGCCCCACCCCCCGCACCCGCCCCGGCGTTGGTGCCCGCGGATACGTCCTATAAGAACTTTAAGAGCGTCGGCCTAACGCCTCAGACTCTACCTGCCGGTCGGGCTGGCGTCGGAACCGTGCGAGCCTATGGGGACTTTTCTCGCTCTGGCCGGCTCGATCTTTTTACCGCCACCTTGAGCTACTGGCCTCCGACAACGCCTGCTGCCGCAACCCCGAGCGTGTTCGAATTTTGGCGCAAACAAGCCAACGGGTCTTTTGTGAAAGACGCCCAGATGCTGGTGTCTTCGAATGGATGCATTCACCCCAGAAAGGCTATCGTTGCTGACTTTAATGGGGATGGTCGCCCAGACATATTCGTCGCGTGCCATGGCTTCGACGCACCGCCATTTCCCGGCGAGCGCAACAAGATCATTCTCAGCCAAGCGAACGGAACCTACATCACGAAGGACGCCTCATCGGATATCGGTTTCTTTCACTCTGCTTCGGCCGCCGACTTGAATGGAGACGGAAAGATCGATGTTGTGGTCACAAACAATTTTGACCCGTCGTCTGCCTTTGTACTGCTCAACCAGGGCGCGGGCACCTTTCAGCGTGAGGCGCTCAATCGCCTGCCTTCGTCAATCGGAGGGAAGCCGTATTTCTCGGTTGAGCTCATTGACATCAATGAAGACGGGAAGGTCGATCTCATCCTCGGCGGTCACGAATGGGAGGGGGCAGCAACCGTTGCCTTTTTAAATCCAGGCTCATCGGACTTTGCGTCGGCCACCCCGATCACTGTCCCCGCGGTTTCCAACGAGGGCGTGGTGTTGGACTTTGCCGTCACCGGAACGGGTTCGACTCGCGCCCTCTGGCTGCTTAGAACCTCCGGAGGGGACGGTACGTTTTACCAAAGCAGAACGATACAGAAGGTGCTGTGGCCCAGTGTGACCTCGACCATTGCGCTGCGCGAACGACCAGCGCAATGGTTTCAGTGGATCCTGCCGACGACCGTCAATGGGCAAGGCGTCATCGCGCCGGAGGATGCTTCGGTGAATGTGGCGGTTCCGCAGTGAGGAGCGGATTCCGTGGCCACGGCCATGCCGTCCGCCACCCTCAGATCGCCGTTATTGCTTGACCACATCCGCCCCAGCGGGCGGTTTGAAATCGAAGGTGCTGAGCGGCAGCAATGCATTGGCCTGCATTCCCGTAAAACGGATGAGCGAACGCTGGCCGAAGCTGTCCAGGATATCCAGGGCCGCCAACTGCTCACCCGCAAATCCCACGCGCACGCTCTTGAGCTGGCCGTCTTTGCCCTTCGGGGTGGCCTGCACCCACTGCAAGCCATCCTGATCCGGTGCCGCTTCGAGCGCGAACTCTGCCTTGAGCACTGACAAGTCGGGGGCGGATGCCAGTAGCGCAGCCGGCGTGCTGCCCAGCGCCTGCGCCTGGGAGCGCTGGGTCACCTGGTTGAGGTCCACGTCGTACAACCATAGCGTGCGACCGTCGGCCACGATGGTCTGCTCGAACGGTTTCTTGTAGACGAACTTGAAGCGCCCGGGCCGCTGAAATTCGAAACTGCCGCTCGACGTCTTGCTGCGGGCGGCCTGACCGTCCTTGCCAGGTGACGTGACTGTCTGCGTAAAGTCTGCGCGCCCGGTTTGGGTGCCTTTCATGAAAGATTCAAGGCTTTTCATGCCATCTGCGCTTGCTGCGCATGCCGTAGCAGCTATCAAAAATGTAGTAGCGATGTTTTTCAACGGGAACTCCTGTGGGGGCGCGCACCAGCCATGCGGTCCAGTCCGTCAGTCACCGCGGTGAGGTACCAGCACTTCTCGCTGGCCGCTGGCGGTGAGGGCGCTGACCAGACCGGCCTTTTCCATGTCTTCCAGCAGGCGTGCTGACCGGTTGTAGCCAATGCGCAGCTTGCGCTGCACGTACGAGATGCTGGCCTTGCGGTCTTTGAGCACCACTTCGACGGCTTGGTCGTACATGGGGTCCTTCTCCCCTCCTTCGCCCACGCCGTCTCCGGTCAGATCGCTGTCGCCGTCTGCGGTTGCGCCTTCCAGCACACCTTCGACGTAGTCCGGCTCCCCTTGTTGCTTGAGGTAACTGACAACACGGTGTACTTCATCATCCGACACGAAAGCACCATGCACACGGATCGGCAGACCCGTGCCGCTGGCCATATAAAGCATGTCCCCCATGCCCAGCAGCGCTTCGGCACCCATCTGGTCAAGGATGGTGCGGCTGTCAATCTTGGAGCCCACCGAAAACGCAATGCGCGTGGGGATGTTTGCCTTGATCAGGCCGGTGATCACGTCCTCGCTGGGGCGCTGGGTGGCCAAAATCAAATGGATGCCGGCCGCCCGCGCCTTTTGCGCGAGGCGCGCGATCAGCTCTTCGATCTTCTTGCCCACCACCATCATCAGGTCGGCGAGTTCGTCGATCACCACCACCACGTGCGGCAGCCGCTCCAGCGGTTCGGGGTGTTCTGGCGTCAGGCTGAAGGGGTTGCCGATCAGCTCGCCGCGCGCCGTGGCATCGGCGATCTTCTTGTTGTAGCCGGCCA
>JBKCTS010000158.1:0-25571 GCA_046318695.1 Acidovorax sp. | reverse complement strand
GCGTAGCGTGGTGCCACCAATATCATTTCATCGAATCCCATGACCTTCAAGGCACGGGCGGCCGCCCCCACATTGCCTGGGTGGCTGGTTTCAATCAAGATAAATCGAGTTCGCATCATGCCTATTGTCCCAGTTCCAAGTGCTCAAAATGAGCAAAACGAACTACGGTCTGTGCCGAGTGTCAAATTTCATGGGAAAATGCGCCATTCACCTCTGTCATCGCACAGAGGATTTCCGGTTTTGTTCTTAAAAATTCATGTCGACCAATCTCCACCCCATGCTCAACGTAGCCGTCAAGGCTGCACGCGCCGCCGGCGCCATCATCAACCGCGCGGCCCTGGACGTGGAGTCGGTTCGGATCTCGCAAAAGCAGATCAACGACTTCGTGACCGAAGTGGACCACGCGTCCGAAAAGATCATCATCGAGACGCTGCTGGCGGCCTACCCTGGCCACGGCATCCTGGCTGAAGAGTCGGGCAAGGAATACGGCGCCAAGGATTCAGAATTTGTCTGGATAATCGACCCGCTGGACGGCACCACCAATTTCATCCATGGCTTTCCCGTGTACTGCGTCAGCATCGCGCTGGCCGTCAAGGGCAAGGTCGAGCAGGCTGTGGTGTACGACCCCACCCGCAACGACCTCTTTACTGCCACCAAGGGCCGCGGCGCCTACCTGAACGAGCGCCGTATCCGCGTGAGCAAGCGCACGCAGCTCAAGGACTGTCTGATCTCCACCGGCTTCCCCTTCCGCCAGGGCGACAACTTCAAAAGCTACCTGAACATGATGGCCGACGTAATGCAGCGCACCGCCGGACTGCGTCGGCCTGGCGCCGCCGCGCTGGACCTGGCCTATGTGGCGGCGGGCTACACCGAAGGTTTCTTTGAAGCAGGCCTGTCCATCTGGGACGTTGCGGCGGGCTCCCTGCTGGTCACCGAGGCCGGTGGTTTGGTGGGCAACTTCACCGGCGAGGCAGACTTCCTGGAGCAACAAGAATGCCTGGCCGGCAGCCCGCGTATTTATGGCCAGCTGGTGCCCATCGTGGGCAAGTACAGCAAGTTTGCGGGCGCTGGCGACAAAGCTGCGGTGCGCCAGGCCGCGCAGGCAAGCGGTGCCGATGCCGCCGATGCAGCCCCTGCCCAAGCCCTGCCGGCCGCTGGGGCCTCGGGCGACGATAGCGCTCCGTTCTGAACCGGCGCGTCAGCCCTCTGCCCCTGCGCCTTGGCACGCGGGCGGGTTCTTTGGGCATCATGGCCCGTGTTGAGCGACGGCGCGAAGCCCCAAGTCCGACAGGATCCCGGTGTAGCGCTGCTCGCTACCCTAGCGCGGAAGGCGCAAGCACGCTTCAATATCTTGCGCAGGACCTGGCCGGCCAAAGAGGTGGCCCTGGAACCCCTCGCATCCGTGCAGCCGCAGGAATGCCAGTTGCCCGGTGGTTTCCACACCTTCGGCGATGACGTCCAGGTCCATGCTGCGTGCTAGCGCGAGGATGGTGCGCACGATCGCTGCATCGTTGGGATCAGTCAGCACATCGCGCACAAAACTCTGGTCGATCTTGACCTGATCAAGCGGCAGGCGCTTGAGATAGCTCAGAGACGAATAGCCCGTCCCGAAGTCGTCCAGGGCAAAGCCCACTCCCTCGGACTTGAGCTGCACCATGCGGGCGATAGTGTCTTCCACGTCACCCAGGAGCAGGCTCTCGGTCAACTCCAGCTTGAGTTTTTCGGGCGCAACGCCGTGTTCCCTCAAGGTCTCCAGCACCTCGGCCACAAAGCCTGGCTGGCGGAACTGGCGCGCGCTGACGTTGACTGCCACCGTCAGGTGCGAAGTGGCTGCGTCCTGACTCCACTGTTTGAGCTGCGCGCATGCAGACTGCAACACGAAGCGGCCCAGTGGGAAGATGAGTCCGGTCTGTTCGGCCAGGGGGATGAAATGCTCCGGGCTGATCATCCCGCGCTGCGGATGCGACCAGCGCAGCAGCGCTTCAGCGCCCAGCAGCAACGCATGGCGGTTGACCACGGGCTGGTAGTGCACGATCAATTCGCCCCGCGCCAGCCCCTGGCGCAGATCGGCCTCCAGATTGGAACGGGCGTTGACTGCCGCCTGCATGTCCGGATCGAAGAAGCGCTGCGTGTTGCGTCCGGCGGCTTTGGCCTGGTACATCGCCAGGTCAGCACGCTTGAGCAGATCATCGACCGAAAGGCGCTCCCCACCAAACAGCGTAATGCCAATGCTGGGCGTGCTGTAGTGCTGCCCTCCATCGAGCTCAAAGGGCTGGTTGAGCGCGGCCAGCAGCTTTTCCGCGACCACTTCAGCCTGGTTTGCCGCGCTGGCCGAGTCAGGGTCGAGAGCGTCCAGCATGACGACGAACTCGTCGCCGCCAAAGCGGGCCACTGTGTCCACGGCACGAACACATCCCACCAGCCGCACAGCCACCTGGGCCAGCAGCAGATCGCCCATGTCGTGCCCGAGGGTGTCGTTCAGGTCCTTGAAGTTGTCCAGGTCGATGAACAGCAGCGCGCCCTGTTGCCGGGTGCGCTGGCAGGCCACCGTCGCCCGCTGCAGGCGGTCCAGCAAAAGCCGGCGGTTCGGCAGCGCAGTGAGCGCATCGTAGAACGCCAGCCGCTCGATCTCCTGCTCGGCCCGCTTGCGGTCCGTGATGTCCATCGTGAAGCCGTGCGAGACCACAGAACCATCCATCTCACGGTGTGGCACAGCGTTGGTCATGTGCCAGCGCACGCTGCCATCCGGCATGCGCACACGGTACTCGCACTGCCAGGGGACCAGCGTACGCACCGAAGTCAGAGCAGACCGGCGCAGCCGCGCAAGATCTTCTGCAACCACACGGCGGATCAGTACGCCGTGGTCAGCAGTGACCTCATGCGGCTCCACGCCCATGAAATCGCGGACTGCGTCACTGATGTACTGCACGCTCAGCGGCTGCCCCGGACGGGAACGGTACTCGTAGATAAAGCCCGGAATACGGCTGGCGATGCGTCGGATGAACAGAAGTTGCTCGCGCAACTGGTCTGCGGCGCGGCGCTCCTCGGTCACGTCCTGCACCACGCCCATCACGGACCGCACGCCCTCTCGGGCCAGCGCACGGCTCACACGCGAACGCATCCACCGGATCTGGCCATCGGGACGCCGCCAACGGTACTCCAGGTCGATCTCGGCACCAGCCTCAACGCCAGAGGCAGCTTCAAACACGTGACGGTCCTCCGGCAAAATGCCGCTGACCGCATGGGCAGGGTCAACCCACTCCTGGCGTTCGAAACCAGCGATTTCGCACAGGCCCGGCGACCAAAGCAGTACGGTCTCGCCCGGGTCTTCGATCCGCCGCCAGTGGCCCGTTCGGGCCATGCTCTCCATGGTGTGGAAGACCTCGGACTGCTCGCGCAGCTCTCGCCGCGCGTCCTCCAGGGCGCGCTCGGCAGCAGCCAGCGATGCGCGCAATGTTTCAGCTTCGGTGACATCGCGCACCGCCACCACGATAGAGTCTCTGCTGATGCGTCGCGCCGAGAGGTCCCATGCCAGCAGCAGGCGGCCTGGCTCTCTGGCCACCTGCCGACAATCCAGGGGCGCACCGACGCGAACCACACCCATCAGCTGGTCAAGCAACTGCGTATGCGCCAGCGAGTCGAAGACCTTGGCGGCATCCACACCCGCATTGCGCACCGCACCCAGCGCCGGCATACGACGCGCAGCGGCATTGGCAGCCAACAACATCAGCCGGCCCTTGTGCAACCTGAACTCCAACAGCGCCAGCGGCACGGCGTCCATCAAAGCCTGCATGCGCGCGCTCGTCATGGACTCACCCGGCGCGTCACCAAAGAGCGCCAGGACGTCGGTCGGTAGTTGGGACGGAATCACGGTCACTTCAAAGTCTCTGGAACCGGAAGGAAGTTTGGCACGCTGGGACATGGTCAGGGAATCGTTGGAGACACTTCAGCATAAAGCCAAACGTATGTCAAAACGTAACAAAACCGGAAGATGATCCGAATTCAGGGCAAACCCTGATGTTCACATATCTCTGAAGTGGCGCCACTTGGGGGCCGCAAGGATAGGCGCTTGCTTCTTGT
Organism: Acidovorax sp.; assembly: GCA_046318695.1. Lineage (GTDB taxonomy): Bacteria > Pseudomonadota > Gammaproteobacteria > Burkholderiales > Burkholderiaceae_C > Acidovorax. The sequence goes on along the minus strand of JBKCTS010000158.1, from coordinate 21,491 downwards.
TCGGTTCTTTTTGCAGCGCAGCCCTGACCTGCAGCGGGGTCTGCCTGGGCCGCCGGGCAAAACATACCCATTGGTATCGACATGAGGCAATCGAGAGTGGGCGAGTGCATTATCCGAACGCTCATCATCGGCAAATCCATTCAATGGCGTATCAGACAGTGGCAGTAAATGAAATGTTGAACCGATCCCCAGGGCGTGGTGTGCGCCTCGCTGGCGTGTTCGACAAGTTCAAATTGGGGCCCGAACTCCCCATGGAGTTGCTCGGGAGCGTAGCGGACCACAGGCAGCCCGCTGCACTGCTCGGGGCCGTCAGGGGCGAAGGTCGCCACGATCACATGGCCGCCCGGCTTGACCGCCCGCGTGACCTGCCTCACGTAGGCCAAACGGTCCGAAGGTTCCGTCAGGAAGTGGAATACAGCCCGGTCATGCCAAATGTCGAACGCATGCTCCGGCAACACAACATTTCGGATGTCCCCAGCAATCCATTCGACACAATCGCCCAGGGTTCCCAAGCGCGCGCGGGCGACGTCAAGAGCGCTCGCGGACAAATCCAAAACAGCAATGTTCTTGAAACGAGCTTTCAGCAAATCGTCCACCAAAGTCGAGGCGCCGCCCCCAACGTCGATGATGCGCGCGTCCGTCGACGCGCCAATGGCACGGATGATCTCCAGAGATCGCATTGCGTGCTCCTGGAACCAGCTCACCGAATCTGCACGCTTCGTCTGATAAACCTTTTCCCAGTGATCTTTTTGGCCTTCCACCGCATGCCTCCTTGACGTCAACCGATCATGGCTTCGATGCGGTGCCGTGGTTTACATGCCCTTCGATGGCATCCGCGCCATGGTCTGAAAGCTGAGCGTCGAACCACTGATGCAATGCGGCCACCAAGGACGCATCCGCAGTCATGAAGGTCAGCTGCCCGCCGCCCTCGACGTCTTTATAGTCGATAGCGATCTGACCTGGCAGGGAGTTTTTCAGCTCTGCAAGGCAATAGAAAAGAACGGAGTCTGGCTGGCAACAACGCGGCCACGCACCCACGACATAGCGAACCACCGGGATCAGCGCAAATTGGGCAAAATCGAAAGCGCATGACTACGCAAGAAACCCAATCCATCAGTCCCACCCACACCCCCCTGATGCAGCAGTACCTGGACCTGAAGGCTGGGTACCCCGAGACGCTGGTCCTCTACCGCATGGGCGACTTCTACGAGCTGTTCTATGCCGATGCAGAAAAGGCGGCACGGCTGCTGGATATCACGCTCACGCAGCGCGGGCAGTCGGGCGGGCAGCCGGTGGTCATGGCCGGCGTGCCCTTTCACGCGCTGGAGAACTACCTGGCGCGGCTCATCAAGATGGGCGAGTCGGTGGCCATTGCCGAGCAGGTGGGCGAAGTGGGCGCGACCAAGGGGCCGGTGGAGCGCAAGGTCGTGCGCGTGGTCACGCCGGGCACACTGACCGACGCCGAGCTGCTGTCGGATAAGTCCGAGTCGATGCTGCTGGCCGTGCACCAAGGGCCACGCGCGCGCTGCGGTTTGGCCTGGCTGAGTGTGACGCAAGGCCGCATTCACCTCGCCGAATGCACGCAGGATGCGCTGGGCCACTGGCTGGCCCGCGTGGCGCCCAGTGAAATCATCTACAGCGCGGGCGTCACCGAGCGCTTTGAACAACAGCTTGCCGCGCTGCGCCAGGCAGGCGCATTCACCTGCCCCATGAGCTTGCGGCCCGACTGGCAGTTCGAGAGCGCCCTGGGCGAGCGCAAGCTGCTGGAGCATCTGGGCGCCGCCAGCCTGCAGGCCTGGGGCGCGCAGGGCCTGGGCGAGGCGCATGCCGCCGCTGCGGGCCTGCTGGCCTATGCCGAACACACCCAGGGCCGCAGCCTCACGCATGTGCACAGCGTGCAGGTGCAGCGTGGCGACGACCTCATAGACCTGCCCGCCACCACGCGGCGCAATCTGGAGCTGGTCAAGACCCTGCGCGGGGACGATGCACCCACTTTGTTCTCGCTGCTGGACACCTGCATGACCGGCATGGGCAGCCGCCTGCTCAAAACCTGGCTGCTCGAGCCCAGGCGCGACCGCAGCGAGGCGCGCCAGCGCCTGTCGGCCACCACTGCGCTGCGCGGCGCGGGCGGTGCGGGCGGCGGATCGGGGCCCTGGGCCACGCTGCGGGCGCAGCTCAAGGGCGTGAGCGATGTGGAGCGCATCACCGCACGCATCGCGCTGCGCCAGGTGCGCCCGCGCGAACTCGTGGCGCTGTGCAACACGCTACAAAAATCAGAGCTACTAGCGCATTCAGGGCAAGCGCAAGAGGCGTATTTGATTGAAATTTTCAGTCACCTGCACCCGCCTGAGGATTGCACCGCACTGCTGCGCGCAGCCATTGCCGAGGAACCCGCGGCCCTGGTGCGCGACGGCGGCGTGATCGCCACCGGCTTTGACACCGAGCTGGACGAATTGCGCGCCATCCAGACCCATTGCGACAGCTTCCTGCTGGACCTGGAAACACGCGAAAAAGCCCGCACCGACATTCCCAACCTGCGGGTGCAGTTCAACAAGGTGCACGGGTTCTACATTGAGGTCACCGGCAGCCACCTGGACCGCGTGCCCGACGACTACCGCCGCCGCCAGACGCTCAAGAACGCCGAGCGCTTCATCACACCCGAGCTCAAAGCCTTTGAAGACAAGGCGCTCTCGGCCAGCGAACGGGCACTGGCCCGCGAGAAGTGGCTGTACGAGCAGATCCTCAACCAGCTCCAGCCCCACATTGCGGCGCTGACCCGCCTGGCCCAGGCCCTGGCCACGCTGGATGTGCTGTGCGCGCTGGCCGAGCGCTCGCTCACGCTCAACTGGTGCGCGCCGCAGTTCGTGCCCGCGCCCTGCATCGACATCGAAGGTGGCCGCCACCCGGTGGTGCAGGCACGGCTGGCCGAAACCTCAAACGCCGCCTTCATCGCCAACCAGACGCGCCTGAACGCCAACACGCGCATGCAGATCATCACCGGCCCCAACATGGGCGGCAAATCCACCTACATGCGGCAGGTGGCGCTGATCGTGCTGCTGGCCAGCATCGGCAGCCATGTGCCCGCCAGCAGCTGCCGCCTGGGGCCCATCGACGCCATCCACACCCGCATTGGCGCGGCGGACGACCTGGCCAACGCGCAGTCCACCTTCATGCTGGAGATGACCGAGGCGGCGCAGATCCTGCACGCCGCCACGCCCCACAGCCTGGTGCTGATGGACGAGATCGGCCGCGGCACCAGCACCTTCGACGGCCTGGCCCTGGCCAGTGGCATCGCCACGCACCTGCACGACAAGACCCGCGCCTTCACGCTGTTTGCCACGCACTATTTTGAGCTGACCGAGCTGCCAGCCCGGGCGCGCCACGCTGTCAACATGCATGTGAGTGCGGCCGAAGCGGGCAGCGACATCGTCTTTTTGCACGAGATACAGCCCGGCCCGGCCAGCCGCAGCTACGGCATCCAGGTGGCCCAACTGGCGGGCATGCCATCGCCCGTGTTGCACCACGCGCGTCACTCGCTCGCCGCGCTGCAAGAGCGCGCTGGCGAGGGCGACCTGCAGGTGGACCTTTTCGCTGCCCCCACCGCCCCAGCAGACCGGGGCCCCAGCGCTTGCGAAGCAGCACTGGCGGCGCTGAACCCGGATTCCATGAGCCCGCGCGAAGCGTTGGACGCGCTCTACCAGCTCAAGAAGCTGGCGGCACGGTAGGGCCGCGCTGACCCCAAGAAAATGCACCCAAATCAGCCCTTGGCGCCTGCTTCATAATGCGTTGCAGCTATCAAATTTGACATCTTGACGCAGCAGGCCAAACCACCCCGCCCTGGCGGACACGCCCCCTGCACACGGGCGACTAAACTCGCGTCTCTTTTCCTAACATCTCCTTACCCCTGGACATGACGTACTGCGTCGCTATCAAACTCAACGCTGGACTGGTTTTCTTGTCGGACTCCCGCACCAACGCAGGTCTGGACCAGATCAGCTCATTTCGCAAGATGATGGTCTACGAGAAGGCCGGCGATCGGTTCATGGTGCTGCTGTCGGCGGGCAATCTGTCGATCTCGCAGTCTGTGCGAGAAATCCTGCAGACCGAGCAGCTCAAGGACAGCGACACCGGCGAGAGCCTGACCATCTGGAACGCCAAGAGCATGTTCGATGCCGCCCGCGTGCTGGGCGCGGCCGTGCGCCATGTGCATGAGCGCGACGGCAGCGCCCTCAAGCGCTCTGGCGTGGATTTCAACGTGTCGATGGTGTTCGGCGGACAAATCAAGGGCGAGGGCATGCGCCTGTTCCAGGTCTACTCCGCCGGTAATTTCATCGAGGCCACCTCGGAGACGCCCTACTTCCAGGTGGGCGAATCCAAATACGGCAAGCCCGTGCTCGACCGCGTGCTCACGCCCGAAACCCCGCTGGACGAGGCTGCCAAATGCGCCCTGGTGTCCATGGACAGCACGCTCAAATCCAACCTGTCAGTGGGCCTGCCGCTGGATCTGGTGGTGTACGAGGCGGACCGCTTTGCCACCGAGAAGATCATCTGCATTGACGAGAACAACCCGTATTTCCGAATGCTGCACGACAGCTGGGGCCACAAGCTGCGCCAGGTGTTTGACAGCATTGAAGATCCGGCCTGGGACGGTGGCACCACCAACGTCCCGATCATGGTGAGCACCGCTCGCAGCAAGCCCATCAAGAAAATCACCAACCGCCTGGACAAGCTCATCTGACGCCTGCCAGGCACTGCGGGCGCAGCCCCAGGCCGCCCCTCATGCTCCCCATCGTTTTCTCGCACGCCAACAGCTTTCCGGCCGGTACCTACCAACTGCTATTGAGCCACCTGAAAGCCCGCGGGTTCGAGGTATCTGCCGTGGAGCGCTTTGGGCACGACCCTCGCTACCCCGTCTCCAACAACTGGCCGCACCTGGTGCAGCAACTGGTGGACTTTGCCAGCGCACAGGTCACCCGCCTGGGTGAACCCGTGTTTCTGGTGGGCCACTCTCTGGGCGGGTTTCTCAGCGTGATGGCGGCGGCACGCCACCCGCACCTGGTTCGCGGCGTGCTGCTGATTGACGCACCCTTGATCGGCGGCTGGAAGGCCAACGCGCTGGGCATGGCCAAGCGCACCCAGGTGGTGGGCTCGATCTCGCCGGGCAATGTGAGTCGCCAGCGGCGCTACAGCTGGGACAGCAACGAGGAAGCGCTGGAGCACTTTCGCCGCAAGAAGGCATTTGCCAGATGGCATCCACAGGTGCTGCACGACTACATCACCTACGGGCTACAGGATCACGATGGAAAACGCGTGCTGGCATTCGACCGGGCGGTGGAAACCGCCATCTACAACACCCTGCCGCACAACCTGGGACGCCTGCTCGCAGCCCACCCGCTGCAGTGCCCGGCAGCATTTATCGGTGGGCTTGATTCCCAGGAAATGAAACGGGTGGGTATGGCCATGACGCTGCGTGTCACCCAGGGCCGCACCATGATGCTTGACGGCAGCCACCTGTTCCCGATGGAAAGGCCCCTGGCCACTGCGGCGGCCATCGAGGCTGCACTGCTCAACCTCGAGTCGCTGCGCGCCCAGCGCCCTGCCTAACGACAGCAGCGGTAGGCAAGCCCCAGCGACACCGAATATCCCGATGGCGCTACCGTCAGAGGGCTAAGACGCGCATCCCCGCGCAGCTGCGAGGCCCGGACGGCTGCCAGCACGACCCAGTGGCGGTTGAGCGACGACATCACCTCCACCCCCCCATCCACGCTGTACCACCCCGCGCCAGGCGCAAACGCAGGCAGCGCGCCCACACCACCCGCGGGCACGCCGAAATGCGAGCGCAGGTAGGTGCGGTCGGCAAAACTGCCCCCGGCGCTGAAAAAAACGCGGGTCTCCGGCGTCAGAGGCCATGTGTAACCCAGCGAGGTCGACAGCTGCGCCCCACCCCCGCGCCCCAACAGATCCTGTGACAGCCCTGCCCCCAGGATCCAGCGCGGCGTGAGCGCATAACCCATACTCAGCCTGCCGCGAAGCGTGGAGCGCACCGGGGGTAGACCGGTCAGGATTGGGGCATCGGCATCATCGCGTCCCCGGTCCATGCGCAGCGAGGCACTCAGGTTGAAGCGATCACTGCGCGCCAGGATGGCGCTGGCCCCTGGCTCGTCGGGGCGAAGGCCATGCCCCAAAAACGCGCTGCCCCGACCACTGCTCACACGAAACCGCCCGTGCTCAATGGCCCAGGCAGGGCTGAGCCCCGACTTGCGGCCGTCCCCACCGGCATAGTCGGGGCCATTGGTCACCAGCAGCCCCAGCGCGTAGTTGAAGGCCGCAGGCGAACCTTCCGGTGTGCTGGCCGCGCCCTCGCCTGCCGGACTGTGCCCCGTGAGCGCGTCGCTGGCCTGGGGCGCCGCTTGCGTCGCATGCGCACGCGCTGAGAAAAACAAGGCCCCAAGAGCCAGCAGGCCGGCCAGCGTGAAGCCTGCCCCTGAGGGCATCCATCTCAACGTGGTATGCATCATGAACACGTCATGCTGCCCAGTGGACCCAACCCGCCCATGCCGTCACCAGTACCACGACGCCGAAAACGATCCGGTAATAGGCAAATGGCACGAAGCTGTGTGTGCTGATGTAGCTCAGCAGCCAGCGCACGCACAACCATGCGCTCAGAAACGAAAACACCAGCCCCGTGGCAAACAGGGGAATGTCGGCGACCGACAGGAGGGCACGTTCTTTGTAGAGGCTGTAAGCACCGGCCCCGATGAGGGTCGGCATGGCCAGAAAGAATGAGTAGTCGGTGGCAGCCTTGCGCGACAGGCCCAGCAGCATGCCGCCAATGATCGTCGCCCCGCTGCGGCTGGTGCCCGGCACCATGGCCAGACACTGCGCCAGCCCCACCTTGAGGGCGTCCCAAGGCGTCATTTCGTCCACGCTGTGCACGCGCGTATGCCCGGGCGAGCGCCGCTCGGCCCACAGGATGATGAAGCCGCCGATGATGAAGGTACTGGCCACCACCACGGGCGTGAACAGGTGCTCCTTGATCGCCTTGCCCAGCAGCAGCCCCAACACCACGGCGGGCAGGAAACCAATGAAAACGTTCAGTGCAAACCGCTGCGCCTGGCGTTCGGTGGGCAGCGCCACCAGCGTCTGGCGGATCCTCTGCCAATACACCAGGATGACCGCAAAGATGGCGCCGGTCTGGATGGCGATGTCGAACACCTTGGCCTTGGCATCGTCAAAACCGAGCAACGCCCCGGCAAGGATCAGATGCCCGGTGGATGAAATGGGCAGAAACTCGGTCAACCCCTCGACGACCCCCATGATGGCGGCCTTCACCAGCAACACAACGTCCACGCAAGCTCCTTGGAAACAGCCGCCGGATTATCCGCTGGCGCAAGACCGACCCATCAGTGCAGCATCCTAACCCGCATATTTCACCAGGGACGCGCCCGAGTGGGCTGTGATGCGGTGCGCTGGCAAGGCGCGACAACGCTGCGGGCTCGTGCCCGCGAGGAGGAGCAACGCCGCCAGCGTGCTGCAGCACGGCTCAATCGGGTGTGTAGCGCTCGATCCAAATTGGATTTGGCACTAGAAGCCAGGAAAGTGAGTATCCATGCAGTGTTGCGGCACATAGGACAGCGACCTGTTGAAATATGCGGGCTAATGCCACCCACCGCCCAGGGCCTGCACCAGCGCCACCGTGGCCAACTGGCGGTTGACCCGCCATTGCAGCAGTGCCCGCTGGGCCGCCAGGGCCGAGGCCTGGGCTGCCACCACCTCCGAGTAGCCCACCTGCCCGGCACGGTAGCGGTTGAGCTGCTGCTGGGCCGCCCGTTCAGCGGCCGCCACCGCTTCACGGCGCAGCGGCTCCTGGTCTTGCAGGGCGCGGAGTGCGGCCAGTTGATCTTCCACCCCCTGAAAGGCTTCCAGCACCGTCTGCCGGTAGCGCGCCACACGCGCCTCGCGCGCGGCCTGGGCCTGCTGCACGCGCGCCGCTGTGGCACCGGCGTCAAACAGTGTCTGCGCCACCGACAGCCCCAGCGACCACACGCTCGTCGATGCGCGCAGCACGTCGGCCAGACTGCTACCACCGGTGCCCAGGGACGCGCCCAGGTTGATGCTCGGGAAGTATGCAGACTGCTGAACGCCTACCTGCGCATCGGCAGCGGCCACCGCACGCTCGGCCGACGCAATGTCAGGACGGCGCTGCAGCAGGGCAGACGGCACCACCGCAGGCACGGCAGGGACGCTGGCCGACCACGAAGCCACCGCAGCCACCGCAAACCCGGCCGGGGCCTGCCCCGTGAGAACGGCCAGCGCATGCTCCAGGCGGGCGCGGTTCTGGCCCACGGAGACCCGCTCCGCCTGTGCATTGACCAGTTGGGTGCGCGCCTGCAACACGTCGGTTTCGGCAACCACGCCCGCGGCATATCGGTTGCGCGCGATTTGCAGATTTCGCTCATACCCCTGCACGGTGGCATCCAGCAAGGCCAGCTCTGCATCGGCTTCGCGCAGTTGGAAGTAGGCTGACGCCAGCGCACCTGCCGCAGACAGGCGTGCGGAAGCCAGGTCTGCCTCGCTGGCCTGCGCGCTGGCTTGGGCGCTGCTGACGCTGCCGGCAAGCCGGCCCCAGAAATCGGGCTCCCAATCTGCGGCCAGCGTCGCCTGCGCGCTGTTGCCCTGGCGGCTCGCGCCAGCCCCCCCAAAGCGGGATGCGCCCCCCGACAGTCTGACCCCGGGCAGCAGCCCAGCTTGCCCCTGGCGCACCACGGCCTGGGCCTGGCTGTATGCGGCCACCGCCGCTGCAATGTTCTGGTTGGACAGCTGTACCTGGGCGGCCAGGCGGTTGAGTTCCTCATCGCCGAACATTTCCCACCACGGGCCGCGGTCCAGAGCGTCGGCCGGGGTGGCTGGAATCCAGGTGGCAGGCGCCTCCTTGAACGCGCCAGGAACCGCCACCGAAGGCGGGCTGTACGCGGGCGGGGTCGAGCAGGCCCCCAGCACCGCCGCAATGGCGGCCACGATGACAACGCGTGCGGCGGTGCAGGGCCCGGAAAGCGCAAGGGATGGAACAGTCATGGAATGGTGAAAGGGTGGGTTCATGCAGCGGCCCTGTCTTCGTCGCTCCCGGCGGCGCGGCTGAGCTGCCGCTCGTTGGCGGGCCGGGTGCGCAGGCGATCGAGCAGCACATAGACCACAGGCGTTGTGAGCAGCGTCAGCAACTGGCTGGCCACCAGGCCGCCAATGATGGCGATGCCCAGCGGCTGGCGCAGCTCCGAGCCTTGCCCGAAGCCGATGGCCAGCGGAAGCGCGCCCAGCGCGGCGGCCAGCGTGGTCATCAGGATGGGACGAAACCGCAGCATGCAGGCCTCTCGCACGGCCTCAAGCGCCGTCAACCCGCGCGCGCGCTCGGCCTCCAGCGCAAAGTCGATGATCATGATCGCGTTTTTCTTGACGATGCCGATCAGCAGGAACACGCCGATCAGGGCCATGATGGTGAACTGCATGTCAAACAGCATCAGGGCCAGCACGGCCCCCACGCCCGCCGATGGCAATGTGGTCAGCACCGTGACGGGGTGGATCAGGCTCTCGTACAGCACACCGAGCACGATGTAGATCACCACAATGGCTGTGAGGATCAGGAAGGTCTGCTGGCTCTGCGATTGCTGGGCGCTGAGCGCCGTGCCCTGAAAACTGCCGCGCACGTTGATCGGCATCGCAATGTCGGCCTCGGCCTGTTCGATCACGGCCCGCGCCTGCTCCAGCGAGGTGCCCGGGTCGATGTTGAACGAAATGGTGGTCGCCAGCTCGCCATCCTGGTGGCTGATGGACGTCGGCGAGGCGCGCTCCACCACGCGTGCGATGTCGCTCAGGGGCACCATGGTGGCGGCCGCCGTGCTCAACACATTGCCGGTGGATGCCCCGCGCTGCGCCGGATTGGCTGCGGTGCCCACCGCACCCGTGGGGTTGGCTGGCACATACACATCCCTGAGGGCGGGTGGCCCCCGCGAGTACTCGGGGCCCCACTCCATGATGACCGCATACTGGTTGAGCTCGCTGTAGATGGTGGCGACCGACCGTTGCCCGAAAGCGTTGTAGAGCGCGTTGTCGATGGCCTGCGAACTCACGCCCAGGCGCGAGGCGCTCGCGCGGTCCACTTCCACGTAGGTCTCCACGCCGTTTTCGGCCTGGTCCGTGTCCACATCCTGCAGCAGCGGCTCGACCTTGAGGCGGTCGCTCAGCCGGGTGGCCCACAGCTTGAGGTCCGCCAGGTTGTCGCTCTTGAGCGTGTACTGGTAGGTCGAATTGCTGGATCGCCCGCCCATGCGCAGGTCCTGCACCGGGTTGAGGAACACGCGCAGGCCGGTGATCTGGTTGAGCTGCGGACGCAGGCGGGCAATGACGGCGGCTGTGCTGTCGGTGCGCTGCTTGAAGGGCTTGAGGTTGACGAACATGAACCCACCCCCCGCGCGGCTGCCACCAGCAAAGCCCACCACGGTATCGACCGCCGGATCCTTGCGGATGATGTCCACCGCCTGGCGCAGCTTGCGCGCCAGCGCCTCGCTGGAGATGCTCTGGTCGGCGCGCAGCCCGGCATTGAGCTGCCCATTGTCCTGCTCAGGAAAGTAGCCCTTGGGAATCTTGGCAAACAGGTAGACGTTCATGCCGATCACCGCCAGCAGGATGGCCACCACGATCCACTTGCAGGCCAGCGCCCAGTCCAGGCTGTGCGCGTAGCCACGCAGCACGGCCTGGTAGCCACGGTCGATCCAGCGCGCGATGCGGCCGGGCGGCTTGTCTCGGGCGGGGTCATGCGCGCGCAGCAGCAGCGCGCACATCATGGGCGTGGTGGTCAGCGATATGACCAGCGAGATCATCACCGCGGCCGACAGCGTGACGGCGAACTCACGAAACAGCCGCCCCACCTGCCCGTCCATGAACAGCAGCGGAATGAACACCGCTACCAGCGACAGGCTGATGGACAGCACCGTGAACCCCACCTCGCGCGCGCCCTGCAGCGCCGCCTGCACCCGGTCCATGCCGGACTCGATATGCCGCGCGGTGTTTTCCAGTACCACGATGGCGTCGTCCACGACGAAGCCCGTCGCTACGGTCAAGGCCATGAGGCTCAGGTTGTTCAGGCTGAACCCCAGGAGATACATCACACCGAAAGTGCCCAGCAGGGAGACCACGGTCGCCACCGCAGGAATCACCGTGGCTCGGGCCTTGCGTAGGAACACGCCCACGACCAGCACCACCAGCGCGATGGACACCATGAGCGTGAACTCCACTTCTTGCAGGGATGCGCGGATGGAGTTGGTGCGGTCGGAGGCCACTGCGATCTTGATGTCCTGCGGTAGCTGCGCCTGCAGCTCGGGCAGCAGAGCGCGCACGGAATCGACGGTCTTGATGATGTTGGCATCGGGCTGGCGCGTGACCAGCACGACGATGGCTGGATCGCCATTGAACAGGCCCACCGTGCGGCGGTTCTCCACCCCGTCCACCACGCGCGCCACGTCGCCCAACCTGATTGCCGCGTTGTTGCGCCACGCGATCACCAGCGACTCGTATTGCGCCGCCTTGAGCGCAGGCGCCGGGGTGTAGATCTGCAACCGGCGGCCATCGCCTTCAATGGCGCCTTTGGGCCGGTTGGCGTTGGAGGCCTGGATGGCCGCACGAACATCTTCGGAGCTGATGCCATAGCGGTTGAGCGCAAACGGCAACAGCTCCACCCGCACCGCCGGCAGCGAACCGCCGCCAATTTCCACATCGCCCACGCCATCCACCTGCGAGAGCCTCTGGCTCACCACGTTGGACACTGCGTCATAGATCTCGCCAGGCGTGCGCGTTTCGGACGTGAGGGCCAGGATGATGACCGGCGAAGCCGCCGAATTGCGCTTGCGATAGGTGGGGTTGCTGCGCAGCGTGGCGGGCAGGTCCACCCGGGCGCCGTTGATGGCCGCCTGCACCTCGCGGGCGGCGGCATCGATGTTGCGGCTCAGCTCGAACTGCAGGCTCACCCGGGCCGAGCCGTTGGAGCTCGTCGAGGTCATCTCGTTGACCCCCGCGATCACGCCCAGGCGCCTCTCCAGCGGTGTGGCCACGCTGGACGCCATGGTGTCGGGGCTGGCCCCCGGGAGGGTGGCCGACACGGTAATGGCGGGATAGTCCACCTGCGGCAGCGGCGACACGGGCAGGACAAAAAACGCCGCAATACCTGCCAGCGCGACCCCAATGGTCAGCAACACCGTCGCGACCGGTCTCTGAACAAAGGGGCGCGAAAGATTCACGCAGCCTCCCCGGGTGCCGCAGGCGGCGCTGATGTGCCACGCCCTGTCAGGCGCCGGCCCATGCGGTCAAACGCCAGGTAGATGACCGGCGTGGTGAACAGTGTGAGCATCTGACTGACGATGAGCCCACCAAAAATGGCAAGCCCCAGCGGACGACGCAGCTCGGCCCCTTCACCCCAGCCCAGCATCAGCGGCAGCGCCGCAAACAGCGCGGCCAGCGTGGTCATCAGGATGGGCCGAAAACGCAAAAGCGCCGCCTGGTGAATGGCCTCGCTCGGCGCCATGCCCTGGTGGCGCTCCGCATCGATGGCAAAGTCGATCATCATGATCGCGTTTTTCTTGACGATGCCAATGAGCAAAATGATCCCGATGATGCCGATCACGCCCAGGTCATTGCCGGTCAACATGAGCGCAAGCAGCGCGCCCACGCCCGCCGATGGCAGCGTCGAGAGGATGGTGACGGGGTGGATGTAACTCTCATACAGCACCCCGAGCACGATGTACACGCAGACCATGGCCGCCAAGATGAGCCACAGTTGGCTCGTCAACGACTTCTCGTAGGCGCCCGCGGCCCCCAGGAATTCCATCGACAGGCCCTGGGGCATGCCGAGCTGCTGCGCGGTCTCGCGCACGGCGTCCACCGCACTGCCCAGCGATGCGCCCGGCACCTTGTCAAAGCCCAGCGTGGCGGCTGGGTACTGGGCCACCCGAGTGATCTGCAGCGGCGCCAGCTGCTCGCGGATGGTGGCCACGGCCGACAGCGGCGCGGGCTTTCCTGTGCCCGTGCGCAACGGCAGCGTGCCGAGTTCTTCGGGGCTGCTCAGGCCCTCCTGCTGGGCTTCGAGAATGACGCGGTACTGGTTGGTCTCGGTGAAGATGGTCGAGACGATGCGCTGTCCAAACGCGCTGTACAGGGAGTCGTCCACCCCGCTGGCGGAGATTGACAGGCGGGACGCCGTATTGCGGTCGATATCCACAAAGGCCGAGAGGCCCTGCGCTCCCGCGTCGGTGCTGGCGTTGCGCACGCGGGGGTCGTGCTTGAGCTGCTCCACCAGCTTGCGCGTCCAGCTTTCCACCAGCGCCGAATCAACGCCGCCGATGGACACCCGGTATTCGGTGGGGCCCGTCTCCGCGTCGATGGTGAGATCCTGCGTGGGCTGCAGGTACATCGTGACGCCCGCCACAGCCTGCACGCGTTCGCGCAGGCGCTGCATGATCGCTTCCTGGCTGTCGCGCTGCGGCTTGAGATTGATGAGCATGCGGCCCGCGTTGAGCATGGTGTTGTTGGCCGCATCCACACCGACAAACGAGCTGAGCGATTGCACATCGGGATCCTGCAGGATCGCGCGCGCAGCCGCCTGCTGCAGCTCACTCATGCGGGCATACGAGACATCCTGCGCGGCCTCCAGCCGCGCCTGCAGCTGGCCCGTGTCCTGCGTGGGAAACAGCCCCTTCGGGATCCACACGTACAACAGGGCGGTGAGCGCCAGCGTGAGCACAGCCACCACCAGCGTGGCCCCCTGGTGGCGCAGCACCCAGCGCAACCAGCGGTCATAGCCTGCAATCACGCGATCAAAGCCGCTGTGGATGCGCCCGGCAACACCGCTGCGCTTGCCATCGGGCTCGGCGCGCAACCAGCGCGCCGACATCATGGGCACCAGCGTGAGCGAGACCACCGCCGAAATCAGGATCGTGATGGCCAGCGTGACCGCAAATTCACGGAACAGCCGCCCGACCACGTCGCTCATGAACAGCAGCGGTATCAGCACTGCAATCAGCGACACGGTGAGCGAAATGATGGTAAAGCCGATCTGCGTGGCCCCCTGCAGCGCCGCCCTGAACGGCGGCTCGCCCTTTTCGAGATGGCGGGCGATGTTCTCGATCATCACGATCGCATCGTCCACCACGAAGCCGGTCGCAATGGTCAACGCCATCAGGCTGAGGTTGTTCAGGCTGTAGCCCAGCAGGTACATCACCCCGCAGGTCCCGATGAGCGAGATGGGAACAGCCAGGCTCGCAATGACCGTGGCCCGCAGGCTGTGCAGGAAGAAAAAAATGACCAGCACCACCATCAGCACGGCCAGCGCCAGCTCCATCTGCACATGCCGCAGCGACGCGCGGATGCCCGTGGTGCGGTCGGACAGTACCTCCACCGTGAGCGATGCGGGCAGGCTGGCCTTGAGCTCGGGAAGCTGCTTTTTGATGCTGTCGACCGTGGCGATCACGTTGGCGCCCGGCTGGCGCTGCACGTTCAAAATGATGGCGGGCGTGAGTGTGGCCCCCACGCTCGGCACTGACGTGTCCTCGCTGCCCCCCGAGGGGGCGCTCGCCGCCTTGGGGCGGCCCGGCGGCGGCTCGGTGGCCCCCACGCGCCCCGCCCATGCACCCAGGCGGTTGTTCTCGGGGGCGTCCACCACGCGGGCCACCTCCGTCAGGCGTACGGGAGCGCCGTTGCGCCAGGCAACGATGAGGTTGCGGTAGTCGTCCACCGTGACCAGTTGGTCATTGGCGTTGATGGTGTAGGCGCGCTGCGGGCCGTCAAAACTGCCCTTGGCGCTGTTGGCGTTGGCAGACGTGATGGCGATGCGCAAGGTATCGAGCCCGATGCCATACGACGCCAGTACCTTGGTGTCGGCCTGGATGCGCACGGCGGGCCGATGGCCGCCCGCCAAGGTAACGAGCCCTACGCCGGTCACCTGGCTGATCTTCTGCGCCAGCCGGGTGTTGACCAGGTTTTGCACCTCGGTCAGCGGCAGCGTTTGGGAGCTGATGGCCAGGGTCAGCACCGGGGCATCGGCCGGGTTGACCTTGGCATAGACGGGCGGCACGGGCAGATCGGCGGGCAGCAGCGAAGCACCCGCATTGATGGCCGCCTGCACTTCCTGCTCGGCCACATCGATGGCAAGCCCCAGACTGAACTGCAGGGTGATGATCGACACGCCGGCCGCGCTTGACGATGCCATGCGCTCCAGCCCCGACATCTGGCCAAACTGGCGCTCCAGGGGCGCGCTGACGGTGCGGCTCATCACCTCCGGGCTGGCGCCGGGGTACAGCGTCTGCACCTGGATGGTCGGGTAGTCCACCTCGGGCAGCGCCGACAACGGCAGGAACCGAAAGCCCAGCAGCCCTGCAAGCACGATGGCCAGCATCAGCAGGGAGGTGGCCACCGGCCTTTCAATGAACGGACGCGAAGGACTCATTCTGGCGGCTCGGCATCAAGGCGTCTGCGCCGGGCGCTGGCGTCGCTGAACCGCCTCGCCCTCAGCGCCGGGCTGTGCGCCCGAAGCGCCGCCACGCGGGGCGCTGGCGGCACCCCGTGGCCCGCTGGCGCCTGCCCGGGGGCCGCGCGCACCAGATGCCCCAGACAATTGCACGGCCATCCCGTCCTGCAGCCGGTCGCCGCCCTCGGTGACCACGCGCTCGCCCTCCTTGAGGCCTTCGGTAATGGCCATCTGCCCCACGGTGGCCTGCCCGCGCACCACCTTGCGCAGCGACACCTTGCGGTCCTCGCCGATCACGTAAACATAGTCGCCATTGGCGCCGGTACGCACTGCGCTCACCGGCACCACCACGGCCGAGACCTTGCGCAGCAGCAACTGCACATTGACGAACTGGTTGGGAAACAGCGCCCCCTGGGCATTCTCAAAGCGTGCCTTGGCCCTGACGGTGCCCGTGGCCGTGTCCACCTGGTTGTCCAGCGTCGAAAAGCGCCCTTTGTCCAGTTCGGTCTTGCGGGTGCGGTCCAGGGCCGTCACCACCAGGCCGGGCGACGCGGCCTGCGCGGCGCGGATGTCGCCCACCCGGTCCTGCGGCACCGAAAACTGCACGTCGATGGGCTGCACCTGGGTGATGGTGGCCAGCCCCGTGGCATCCCCCGTGGTGACGTAGTTGCCGGCATCCACGCTGCGCAGGCCGATGCGACCCGATGCGGGCGCGACGATCCGGGTGTAGCCGAGGTTGAGCCGGGCGGTGCCTTCCTGCGCGCGGTCGGTCATCACCGTGCCCTCCAGCTGCCGGACCAAGGCGGCCTGGGTATCCACCTCCTGCCGCGCGATGGAATCCTGCGCCAGCAAGGTGCGGTAGCGCTCCAGTGTGAGGCGGGCGTTTTCCAGCTGTGCTTCGTCCCGCTGGCGCGTGCCCTGGGCCTGCAGCAGCGCCTGCTCGAACGGCCGGGGGTCAATCTGCGCCAAAAGCTGCCCCTTTTTAACCATCTGCCCCTCGGTGAACAGCACATCGGTCAGCAACCCCGACACCTGCGGGCGTACCGTGACCATCGCCGCCGGTATCACGGTGCCCAGCGCATCCATCAGCACCGGCAGCTCGGCGCGTCGGGCCACGGCATCGCCCACAGTGACCATCGGCCGGCCACCACCGGGCCGCGCAGGCGCATCGTCCCCGCTGCCCTTGGCGCGCTGCACCAGGTACCAGGCACCGGCACCGGCCAGTGCCAACAGCACGAGCGCGATCAGCGTGCCCACCCAGCGGGAGCGCCGGGGCTTCGCACCGGGGGTTGGCTGTGGGGCCAGGGGTGGAGATTGGGGCGTGGGCGCAGGGGCTTCTTGCGAATTCATGGCGGTATGTCAGGGGCACTCGGTTTGGGTCGGGTGGGCAGGCCACGGGGCAGCGGCGAGACGACACCACCCCCATCGTAGAGGGTGAATGAGGGCGTCGTCCCCAACACTGTGCGAAAAAAAGTAAACCTTGGGGGTGGTCAAGGCGGCCTGGCGACCATGGCGCAGGCGGCCTACCGGGTCGCAAAGCACGGTTGCGGCCGTGCGATTCGCGCCGGGCAGAGGCATTTCACGCCGCCGGTCGCGCATTTCGTCGCATACCGGTCGTCGCAGCCCAGGGCAGCCTTCACAGTCCACCCCATCGAACCCTGAAGACAGCAGACCTCCCATGCAAATCACACCTGCCATTGCCATCCACCTTGCCGCCGCGCTGTCGGCGGTCGCCCTGGGTCCCGTGGCCCTGTGGGCGCGCAAGGGCGCGCAGCAGCGCCCACGGCTGCACCGCGCCGCCGGTTATGCCTGGGTAACGACCATGGTCGCCACGGCCGTGTCGGCCCTCTTCATCAGCGGCAGCGTGGGGCCGCGCTGGGGCAGCTTCGGCATCATCCATCTGTTTATTCCTGTCACGCTCGGGATGCTGGTGTTGGCCTTTGTGTCCCTGGCCCGCCGCAACATCGAGGGCCACAAGAAGACGATGCAGAACCTCTATCTCAGCGCCTGCCTGGTCACAGGGGCCTTCACGCTGCTGCCCGGCCGGTTTCTGGGCAAGGTCGTGTGGGGCGCGCTGGGGCTGATCTGACCGCCGTGCAGTTACCCACCGTTTTCAAAGCATGTTGACAGGACGGCCGCCGTCGGGCGCAACCGCCTGCCTGGCAACCACCTTCTTTCACCTTGCATGCCGAAATGGAGCCACCCATGAACCACCTTGCTACCGACTCCTCCCACGACCCGCTGGAGCGCCTGGCGCGCCGACGCGCCCACGCCAAACTGGGCTGGTACATCCATGCCTGCGTGTACGTGGTGGTCAACCTGGCACTGGTGGCCATGGCCACCGCCAGCGGGCGCAACTGGGCGATCTTCCCCGCGCTGGGGTGGGGCCTGGGGCTCGCTATTCATGGCGCTTTGGTGTTCATGCTGGCAGGCGGCAGCACCCTGCACGAGCGCATGGTGCAGGCCGAGCGCAACCGCATTGCGCGCAGCGGGCGGGGCGGCTGATGAAGACGATAACAGCGGCCTGTTTGCTGCCAGGGCCTTCCGGCTCCTGCGCCTGGTATGGCACGCCCACCACCGGTCCGCAACCGGTGTGGCGGCCTGAACGGTGCGCCCGAAGGTTTCACTGCCTGTAGTGCGCCCTCAAATCATCACTCCAGAAAGATCATGACCATGTCCCTTCGCACGACTGCCATGCTGCTACCACCGATCCTCCTCATCACAGCTTTCGTCGTGTTCCTCGGCTGCGCCGCAGCCGTGACCTGGGGTGGCCCCAAAGAAATCCCGCCGCTGGCCAGCATCAACGCTCCGTTCGCGGATGCTGACTTCAGCAACGCTCCTGCAGTGCAGCGCTACACAGCGCGTGATGGGACATCGCTCGCCTGGTACGGCTACCCGCCGCTGATATCAAACGCCTCCACGCGGGTGCGCCGCGTGGTCCTGGTGCACGGCTCGTCTGCGCGCGGGCAGTCGATGCATGTGCTTGCACAGGCGCTGGCGGCACAGGGATATGCCGTGGCAGCCTTGGACATGCGAGGGCATGGTGATTCCGGCCCACGAGGGCAGGCCGCTTATGTGGGTCAGATGGAAGATGATGTGGAAGACTTTCTGCTGGCCGTGCCGCACAACGGGCCGCAGACGCTGATGGGCTTTTCGGCCGGCGGTGGTTTCGCATTGCGCTTTGCCGGCAGTGCACGGCAGGACCTGTTTGACCGCTACGTGCTGCTCTCACCTTTCGTGCACCACAGCGCTCCGACGTCGCGGCCGGACAATGGCGACTGGGCGTCGGTCGGCATGCCCCGCATCATTGCGCTCACGGTGCTCAACCGGATAGGCATTACCCAATGGAACCATCTGCCGGTGCTGCGTTTTGCGCTGAATGATGTCGCGCGCAACCTGCTCACCGCAAGCTATTCGTTTACCGTCGCCACCAACTTTCGCCCACACGACGACTACCGGCAAGACATCAGAAACGCCCACGGCAATTTATGCGTCGTGGCCGGCCAGGCGGACGAGCTCTTTTTCGCAGACCGCTTTGCCGACCTGTTTGCCCAGGCGGGCAAACCAGTGCAGGTGACGTTGGTGCCGGGCGTGAACCACATCGGCCTGACCCTGGATGCAATGGCCGTACAAGCGGTGGCACGGGCCTGTCAAACGTGATGTCACCCTAGAATCTCACCCCACCCACATCTATCGCACCCATGCCCCCGGAAGACATCGAACAATTGGCCCGCAGGCGCGCCAATGCCAAGCTGGGCTGGTACATGCACGCGCTGGTCTTCGTGTTGGTCAACGCCGTGATTTTCATGATGTCGCGCTACGCCTTTGGCGACCGGCCCTGGTCGGTGTACCCGCTTCTGGGATGGGGCCTGGGGCTGGTGCTGCACGCGGTGTCCGTGTTTGTGCTGGGCAGCGGCTTTCGCGAGCGCATGGTGCATAAAGAGCGCGAGCGGCTGCAGCGCGAACGCGACAAAGGCTGAAAAAAGATAGCCCCCATGCATATCGACTGGATCGCGAAGCTGCGGCATCTGCTGCAAATGATTGCCTTTTGTTTGGTCATCGCTGCCGTCCACTATGCATTCAGGCCGTACCGGCCTTATGAAATTCCGCTGATTTACTCGCTGGCTATCGGCCTCTTATCCTGGGCGCTGATCGACTTTGGGCGCCATTTATTCCCGTCCAGCGATGCAACAGGCTGGCCTGCGGGTATGGCCGGGTTTGCCTTGCCCGTGGTGGGCAACTTGCTGGGATTCGTGGGGGGCACCTGGTTCGCTGACAACTGGTTCGGCTATTCAACATGGAGCGACAAGGGCCAACTGCGCGTTTCTTTATTAATAGCGGTGCTCTCAGCGCTGGCGCTGACGTACTACTTTTACGCCCGTGGCAAAACCGCCTGGCTGCAGACCCAGGTGAGCGAAGTGCGCAGTCAGGCCAACGACGCCCGCCTGAAGCTGCTGGAAACCCAGCTCGAGCCGCACATGCTGTTCAACACGCTGGCCAACCTGCGCGTGCTGATTGGCACCGACCCCGCGCGCGCGCAGGAGATGCTGGACCGCATGATTGCCTACCTGCGCGCCACGCTCACGGCATCGCGCAGCACCGAACACCCGCTGGCCCATGAGTTCGACCGCCTGCGCGACTACCTGGAGCTGATGGCCGTGCGCATGGGCCCGCGACTGGCCTACACGCTGGAGCTGCCCGACCAGCTCAAGGACGCGCCGGTTCCCCCGCTGCTGCTGCAGCCACTGGTGGAAAACGCCATCCGCCACGGACTGGAGCCTAAGGTGGAGGGGGGCCACATTCTGGTGCGCGCAAGCCAAAGTCCTGCCGATGACGGTCGGCCGGGCAAGCAACGCCTGGTCATCGAAGTCACCGATACCGGCGTAGGCCTTGCCCGGCACCTGCCTGCGGCGGGACCCGGGCAGAGCTTTGGCCTGGCGCAGGCACGCGAGCGCCTGGCCACCCTGTACGGCGCTGAAGGTACTATTGATTTGATAGCTACTGATGCAGGCGGGACAAGCGCGATGGTTGTTTTTCCATTGATTTCTTCGCCCAGACCATGACCGTGCCAGCACCCCGAGCCCTGATCGCGGAGGACGAGCCCCTGCTGGCCGCGCAGCTGCAACACGAACTGGCGCGCGCCTGGCCCGACCTGGCGGTGATCGCCACGGTGACCGACGGGCTTTCGGCGGTGCAACAGTCTTTGGAGCTGCTGCCGGATGTGCTGTTTTTCGACATCCGCATGCCGGGCCTCAACGGGCTGGATGCCGCCGTGGAACTGGCCGATGCGTGGCAAGCGGGTCGGCCGTTTCCTGCCCTGGTCTTCGTCACAGCGTATGACCAGTACGCGGTGCAGGCTTTCGAGGCACAGGCCGTGGACTACCTGCTCAAGCCCGTCCAGGCGGCCCGCTTGCAAAAAACAGTACAAAAATTGCAGGTTGCGCTTGCTGCGAATAGCTCTTGTGCTATCGATATTGAAGCAACCATGATGCGGTTGCGTCACTTGCTGGAATCTGAGGCGCTGGGCGCAACGCAACAGCCCCGCTCATCCGCAACGGCAGCACCGCATGCAGCGGCACCGCTGACGCTGATCCAGGCCAGCCACGGCACGCAGATCCACATGGTGCCGGTGGCCGACGTGCTGTACTTCGAGGCGGCCGACAAGTATGTGCGCGTGCTGACCGCCGAGCGCGAATACCTCATCCGCACCCCGCTCAAGGAGCTCGTGGGCCAACTCGATGCCAGCGTGTTCTGGCAGGTGCACCGCGGCATCCTGGTGCGCGCCGCCAGCATCACCACGGTCACCCGGGACGAGTCCGGCAAACTGCATCTGGCACTGGCCGGACGGTCCGAGCGCTTGCCGGTCAGCCGGCTCTACGCCCATTTGTTCAAGGCCATGTAGGGCGCTGCCCACCGCGAGCCGCAGCCACACTGCGCTGACCACCAACCCAGGCCCGACTGAAAGGTGTCGGCCCATGCCATG
>JBKCTS010000157.1:0-1479 GCA_046318695.1 Acidovorax sp. | reverse complement strand
CTCTTGTGCAGGGCGTAGCGGTCGCGATAGTCGGCCAGCGTGCTGGCATGCCGCAGGCTGTGCGTGCGGGCCAGCCCCGCGGTGTTGCGCGGGGTTGCGTATTCGTAGATGTAGTCGCCCAGGAACAGAACCAGGTCGGGGTGGTCGGCAACCAGGTTGCGCCAGGCGGCGTAATGTCCGTGCTCCCATCGTTGGCACGATGCAAACGCCAGGCGGAGTTTTTGCGCAAGCACGTTGGCAGCAGGCGCAGTGCGGGTGCGCCCCGTGGTGCTCGTCGCATCACCCAGCATGAAGCGGTAGTGGTACCAGCGGTCGGGCGCCAGGCCTGCCACCTCGACATGCACGCTGTGCCCAAGGCCAGCGTGCGCCGTGGTTTCGCCCTGGTGCACGATCTGCGCGAAGCGCGCGTCATGCGCCAGCTCCCACCGCACGGTATGCGATCCCTGCATGTGCGCTGGGTCTGCCAGTACCAGCCGCGTCCACAGCACCACGCTATCGGTGGCAGGGTCGCCGCTTGCCACGCCCAGAGCGAACGGGTTGGTAGCCAGTGAAGGCGGGTTGCTCCAGGCCCAGCGGGGCAGCGTGTGGGCGGCAGCGGCCCAGGCTGCGTACCTCAAAAAGCTACGTCTTTGCGCCGGGCTCATCGCACGAGGGGCCGCAGGTTGCGCTGCGATCAAACCCGACGCGGCCCAGTCGTGCGGCCGCCGCGCCTGGCCCGCTCATTCGCGCTGGCGGCGTCCCACCCGGTGGGGGGCACTACAGGCGATGCAGGCGGGGTGGTGGTCATGCTGCCATCACCCGGTTCTTGCCCGAGCGCTTGGCCAGGTACATAGCCTCGTCAGCGCGGCGAATGGCCTCACTGCCGTCTTCGCTGTCGTTGAGCTGCGCCACCCCAGCGCTGAAGGTGATGAGCACTTTCTCGGCGCCTTGCAGGAAGAACCGCGTAGTGAGCTCACGCTGAAGGCGAGTCATGGCCGAAACACCGCTTTCCACCGTGGTGTCGGGCAGCACCAGCACGAATTCCTCACCGCCGGAACGGGCCAGCAGGTCTTGGGGGCGCATGACCGAGCGCGTGACCTCCGCCAAATGCGCCAGCGCCGCATCGCCGCCCGCGCGGCCCAGCCGTTCGTTGATGGTCTTGAAGTTGTCCACGTCAAGAAGCGCCAGGCACAGCGGCGAGCCCAGGCGGCGGGCGCGTGCAATCTCGCGCACCATGGCCTCATCCAGGCCCTTGCGGTTGAGCGACCCGGTGAGCAGGTCGTGCCGCGCCTGCGCACTGGCACGGTCTAACTCCTGCTGCAGGCGCTCGACCTCCGCGCGCTTGAGCTCGGTGCGCTCGCGCAGGTCGCTCAATTCTTCCTTGGTGACGCGGCTGTCCAGTGCCATGGCGCGTGTGGCTCCCATCACCTCCTGCAGCACAGGCGCAATTTCTTCCAGCCTGGTGGCCTTGCCGATGAGTTCGGCGCAACGCTCCATAGT
>JBKCTS010000156.1:0-1591 GCA_046318695.1 Acidovorax sp. | reverse complement strand
GCGCACCAGTTCAGCCAGCACGAGGCCCAGGCGCACGCGGCGCTCGGCTTGTGGGCGGAACACGTCTTCAGGGATTTCGGCATTGGCGGCGTCCTTCATGCCGCGCTGCTTGAGCTCGGCGCGGGCGCCTTCCATCAGGCGGGCGATCTCGGCCTGGACACTGGCGTTGGGCAGATCGAGCTCCGCCTTGGCCACCAGCGCGTCCATCACCGCTTGCTTGTTGCGAGCCAGCAGACGGAACTTGACTTCGCGCTCCAGGTTCTTCTTGATATCGGCGCGCAGACCGTCCACGGATCCGTCGGCAATACCGAGCGACTTGGCCAGGGCGTCGTTGACTTCTGGCAGATGGGCGGCTTCGATTTTCTTGATCGTCACCAGGAAGTCTGCCGTCTTGCCAGCGACGTCCTTGCCGTGGTAGTCGGCGGGGAACGCCAGGGGGAAGGTCTTGCTTTCGCCCGACTTCATGCCGCGCACTGCCTGCTCAAACTCCTTGAGCATCTGGCCTTCGCCGACCAGGAACTGGAAGTCCTCGGCCTTGCCGCCTTCAAACGGCTCGCCGTCAATCTTGCCCTCGAAGTCCACAGTGACGCGATCGCCGTCCTGCGCAGCGGCGTCCAGGGCGCGCTGGGCGAAACTGCGGCGCTGCTTGCGCAGGATGTCCAGCGTCTTGTCGATGGCGGCGTCGGTCACTTCAGACGACAGCTTTTCGACTTCAGCGTCCGACAGGTCGGCAATCTTGACTTCCGGGAACACTTCAAACACTGCGTCGAAAGTGACCTGGCCTTCAGGAGCGCCTTCCTTTTCGGTGATGCGTGGCTGGCCCGCCACACGCAGATTGGCTTCGTTGGCGGCCACGGCAAACGCTTCGCCGACCTTGTCGTTGAGCACTTCGTACTGGACCGAGTAGCCATAGCGCTGGGTCACCACGGTCATGGGGACCTTGCCGGGACGGAAACCGTCCATCTTGACCGTGCGCGCCAGGCGCTTGAGGCGCGTGTCGACTTCGGACTGAATCAGGGTGACGGGCACGCTCAGCGTGATCTTGCGCTCGAGCTTTTCAAGGGTTTCAACAGTAACGGCCATGGCTATTCCTCTAAAGAATGTGGATCGTGCTGGCTGCAGCGCAGTGTGGCGCAAAGACTCACATGGATGGTGCGCGGGGGGGGACTCGAACCCCCACACCATTGCTGGCGTCAGGACCTAAACCTGGTGCGTCTACCAATTTCGCCACCCGCGCGGTTCTACAAACAGACAGGCGGCAAACACTGCTGCCGCCTGCATGAAATCGGTCAACCTTCTATTTTACCCTGACGCACGAGGCCTCCTGAACAGGCCTCAGGCAGGCACCACCGGGTGGGGCCTTTTGACGCGACACCATGCGGCGTACATCGCAGGCAATGCCAGCAGCGTGAGCACGGTGGCCACAATCAGCCCTCCCATGATGGCCACGGCCATCGGGCCCCAGAACACGCTGCGGCTGAGCGGGATCATCGCCAGCACCGCCGCGGCCGCGGTCAGCACGATGGGCCGGAAGCGCCGCACCGCCGCCTCCACGATGGCGTCCCAGGCGGCCACGCCGGCGCGGCGGTCC
>JBKCTS010000155.1:0-1447 GCA_046318695.1 Acidovorax sp. | reverse complement strand
GGTGAAGGTTTTTTCAAACCGCACATTGCCCCACCAGCTGATGCCCGTGTTGCGCGCGATCAGCTCGGTGGCCAGGGCCTTCAGGGCCTTGGGCGGCGCGGCCTCGTCCACAAAGTGAAAGCCCGTCTGGCCCGTCTCGCGCACGATCTGCTCGATGCGGTCGGCCAGCACGCCAGCACTGGCGCCCTCGTAGCGGCTGATGTAGTCCAGGCTCACGTCGCAAAAGCTGCACTTCTTCCAGTAGCAGCCGTGCGCCACGGTGAGCTTGTTCCAGCGCCCGTCGCTCCACAGGCGGTGCATGGGGTTGAGCATGTCCAGCAGCGAGAGGTAGCGCTGTAGCGGCAGGCCATCCCACGTGGGCGTGCCCACCTCGGCAAAGGCGATGTCGGCTTCCATCATGTTGATGTACTGCACTGCGCCTGCGTCATCCCGCACAAACGTGCGCACCAGCCGCTGGCGGCCACGCTCGCCGCGCAGGTGTTCCAGCAGGGCCAGCAGGGGGCGCTCGCCGGCATCCAGCGTGACGTAGTCCACGTAGTCGAACACGCGCGGGTCGGCCAGCTCGCGCAGTTCGGTGTTCACAAAGCCGCCGCCCAGCAGCAGCGCCACGCCGGGGTAGCGCGCCTTGATGGTCTGCGCGATGCGAAACGCCGCATACACCGAGCCGGGGAACGGCACCGACAGCAGCACCACGGTGGGCCGGTGGCGCTCCATCGCCTCCAGCGTGAGCTGCGCCAGCATGTCGTCCACCAGCGTGGGCGGCGCTGACAGTGCGTTGGCCAGCGGGTCAAACGTGGGTTGGCTGCCCGCCAGCGACTCGGCATAGCGCACAAATTCAAAGCGCTCGTCCACCGCATCGCGCAGCACATCGGCCAGGTCGTTCAGGTACAGCGTGGCCAGGTGCTTGGCCTTGTCGTGCAGGCCCAAAGCGCCAAACGCCCAGCCCAGCGGGTCGCCGCCCTCGTCATCCACATACACGTCCAGCGCGGCAAAGCGCGGGCCCTCGGGCAGGTAGTGGCGGCCCACGATGCGGTGCGCCAGCGTGCTGTCGCGCCCCTGCAAAAAGGCAATGGCGGGCGCAATGGTGGCGAGGTAGCGGTCCTTCTGGGCCGCAAACGATTGCACGGCGGGGCTGCGCTGGTGGGGCGCCAGCGCATCCACCTTGTCGGCCACGGCCCGCAGGCCTTCGGGCGACAGCAGGCGCAGCACCAGGGCCAGGGCCAGGTCTTCCTGCACCGCATCCACCCCGCGCGAGCGCAAAAAGCCCGTGAGGTAGGCGGTGGAGGGGTAGGGCGTGTTGAGCTGCGTCATCGGCGGGATGAGGCTCAAGACCTTGAACGGTGCAGTGCGCATGCAGCCGGGATTCTGTCTCAGCGGCGGCCCGGCGCTGCGCGCGATAATGTCGGCGTGAAGCAAGCCAGACCGCCGCTGGTGCGAGGGTGGAAAC
>JBKCTS010000154.1:0-4171 GCA_046318695.1 Acidovorax sp. | reverse complement strand
CAATTCAACCACTCACCGCTGGCACGCACCTCCTAGTATCTACACTTCGCCATCACGCGCCCGCCGTGCACGCCCGCGCCAGCGCCCAAGTCGAGCACATGGTCGGCGGAGCGCATCAAGTCCTCGTCGAGCTCCACCACGATCACGCTGTTGCCAATGTCGCGCAGGTGTTTGAGCGTGGCAATCAGGCGGTCGTTGTCGCGCTGGTGCAGGCCGATGCTGGGCTCGTCCAGCACGTACATCACGCCCGTGAGGCCTGAGCCGATGTGCGAGGCCAGGCGAATGCGCTGCGCCGCGCCGCCCGACAGCGTCTCGGCGCTGCGGTCCAGGCTCAGGTAGCTCAGGCCCACATCGTTCAAGAACTGCAGCCGCGTGGCAATCTCGCGCACCACCTTGTCGGCAATTTCGGCCTTGGCGCCCGTGAGGGTGAGGTTCTTGAACCACGCGTGCGCGGCGCTCAGCGTGGTGTGGCTTACCTCGTAAATGCCGCGGGCCTGCTCGCCCTCGCCCACGCGCACATGGCGGGCCTCGCGGCGCAGGCGGGTGCCCTGGCATTCGGGGCAGGGCTGCGTGCTGCGAAAGCGGGCCAGGTCCTCGCGCACCACCACCGAGTCGGTCTCGCGGTAGCGCCGCGCCATGTTGGGGATGATGCCCTCGAACGGATGCTTTTTGGTGTGCACCTTGCCCTTGGAGGCGCCGCTGTCCATGATGTAGGTGAAGGCGATTTCCTCGTCGCCCGAGCCGTGCAGGATGGCGTGCTGCACCCGCGCGGGCAGCGATTCAAAGGGCGCTTCGATGTCAAACGCGTAGTGCCGGGCCAGGCTCTCGAGCATCGCAAAATAGTAGCCGTTGCGCCGGTCCCAGCCCTTGATGGCGCCGCTGGCCAGGCTCAATGTGGGGAAGGCCACCACGCGCACCGGGTCAAACACCTCGCGCTGGCCAATGCCGTCGCACGCCGGGCATGCGCCCATGGGCGAGTTGAAGGAAAACAGGCGTGGCTCGAGCTCTGGCAGCGCGTAGCTGCACACCGGGCAGGCAAATTTGCTGCTAAACAGGTGCTCTTGCCCCGTGTCCATCTCCAGCGCCAGCACGCGGCCGTTGCCGTCATGCCCGCCCACGCGCAGGGCCGCTTCGATGCTCTCGGCCAGGCGCTGCTTCAAGGCAGCCGCCGGGCCGCCCCCAAGGCTGTCTTGCGCCCCCTCGGGGGGCCGGGGCGAAGCCTCTTGGGGGCTTTTGGCATCGGCCCGCACTTTGATGCGGTCGATCACCACGTCGATGTCGTGCTTTTCGGTCTTCTTGAGCACGGGCAGGTTCTCGTGCTCGTAAATCTGCCCATCCACCCGAAAGCGGACGTAGCCCAGCGCCTGCATCTGCGCAAACAGCTCGGTGAACTCGCCCTTTTTCTCGCGCGCCACCGGGGCCAGGATCATGAGCCTGGTGTCCTCGGGCAGGGCCAGCACGGCGTCCACCATCTGGCTGACCGTCTGCGAGGCCAGCGGCAGGCCGTGGTCGGGGCAGTAGGGCGTGCCCGCGCGGGCGTACAGCAGGCGCAGGTAGTCGTGGATTTCGGTCACCGTGCCCACGGTCGAGCGCGGGTTGTGGCTGGTGGCCTTTTGCTCGATGGAAATCGCGGGCGACAGGCCTTCGATCAGGTCCACATCGGGCTTGTCCAGTCGCCCCAGGAACTGCCGCGCATAGGCCGACAGGCTCTCCACATACCGCCGCTGGCCCTCGGCATACAGCGTGTCAAACGCCAGGCTCGACTTGCCCGAGCCCGACAGCCCCGTGATCACCACCAGCTGGTTGCGGGGGATGTTCAGATCGATGTTCTTGAGATTGTGCGTGCGCGCCCCGCGGATGCTGATGCGCTGCTCGCCAAGGGTGCGGGCAAGGTAGGGTCCATCCGCGGAAAGGGTGTCGTCGGGGCGGTTCACAGGTGCGGTGTTCAAAGGCAAACCCAACATCATAGGCTGCGCTGCCCGCACGGGC
Source organism: Acidovorax sp. (assembly GCA_046318695.1). Lineage (GTDB taxonomy): Bacteria > Pseudomonadota > Gammaproteobacteria > Burkholderiales > Burkholderiaceae_C > Acidovorax. The sequence continues at coordinate 2,182 of JBKCTS010000154.1, read as the reverse complement.
ATTCGCCGCTGAGCTTGGGCCCCAGCCATGGCTGCCGCATCGACCCCACGCCGGGCGCGATGCCGGGTTGGCTGCGCTTCCCGGACGGCTGGGGTGTGGGCAGGCGCAGCGCTGCCGTTGGCAAGCGGCTCCAACGCCCGCGCCGATTCGGGGCCGCGGCCTACCAGCCCAAACCGCTGCGCCGGTGCGACCGGCCGACCCCGCACCGGCCAATGGGCGAGAATCCCGCCTTTGCTTCATCAGGCCTGAGCGCACCACCGTGCCGGATTACTCCCCCTCCCTGTCAGATACCGTCGCGCAGCCGCCTTCCACCGGCAACCGCATGACGGCCCTGGAGCGCCGATCCAGCGTCAGCCTGGCACTGATCTTTGCCCTGCGCATGCTGGGCCTGTTTCTGGTCTTGCCCGTGTTTGCGCTGGAGGCCCGCAAGTACCCGGGCGGCGACGACCCGGTCCTGGTGGGGCTGGCCATGGGTATTTATGGGCTCACGCAGGCGGTATTGCAGTTGCCGCTGGGCATGGCGTCCGACCGGTTCGGGCGCAAGCGCGTCATCGTGCTGGGGCTGCTGGTGTTTGCCGCAGGCAGCCTGCTGGCGGCGCTGGCTGATTCGCTGACCGGGCTGCTGGTGGGGCGCGCATTGCAGGGCGCGGGCGCGGTGTCGGCGGCGGTGACGGCGCTGCTGGCGGACCAGACGCGCGACGAAGTGCGTACCAAGGCGATGGCCATGGTGGGCGGCAGCATCGGCCTGATGTTTGCCGTGGCCCTGGTGGCCGCTCCGCCGCTCACGGCGGTCCTCGGGCTGTCGGGCCTGTTTGCGCTGACCTGCCTGCTGGCGCTGGCGGGCGTGGCCGTGATGCTGTGGTGGGTGCCCCCGGAGTCCGGCGCGCTCAGGCAGGGCCCCCGGGGCCGTCTGGCCGATGTGTGGGCGCATCCCGATCTGCTGCGCCTGAACCTGGGCGTGTTTGTGCTGCACACCGTGCAACTGTCGATGTGGGTGGCGGTGCCTGCCATGCTGGTGCAGGCGGGCCTGGGCAAGGAACTCCACTGGCAGGTCTACCTGCCCGCCGTGGCGCTGTCGTTTGTCACCTTGGGCGGACTGTTTGCGCTGGAGCGCGGCGGCCGCCTGCGGGGCGCGCTGCTGGGTGCCATCGGGCTGGTGCTGGCGGTGCAGGTCGGGCTGTGGGGGCTGGCGGCCAGCGGTGCGCCGCCCACGCTGTGGCTGCTGGGGCCGCTGCTCTTTGTGTTTTTTTGCGGATTCAATGCGCTGGAGGCCAGCCTGCCCAGCCTGGTTTCGCGCATGGCTCCGGCCCCGGTGCGCGGCGCGGCGCTGGGCAGCTACAACACGCTGCAGTCGCTGGGGCTGTTTGCGGGCGGTGCGCTGGGCGGCGCGCTGGTCAAGTGGGTGGGAATACCCGGGCTGTTTGCCACCACCGCCGCGCTCACGGCCCTGTGGCTGGCGCTGACCTGGCCCTTGCGCCCTGCGGGGGCGCGCAACGCCCGCTGACAAGGCGCAGGCAGGAGGGCTCCATGCTGCCCCACAGCCGGTGGGTGTTGCGGCACAATGCTCTGCTCTGGCGCCCGGAATTCCCTCAAATCCGGCGCTTCCACTGTTATCTTTGAAGGCACTCCCATGGCATCTGTGAACAAAGTCATCATCGTCGGCAATCTGGGCCGCGACCCCGAAATGCGTACCTTCCCCAGCGGCGACCAGGTGGCCAATGTGACCATTGCCACCACCGACAAGTGGAAGGACAAGCAGTCGGGCGAGATGAAAGAAGCCACCGAGTGGCACCGCGTGGTCTTCAACGGCCGCCTGGCCGAGATCGTCGGCCAGTATCTGCGCAAGGGTTCGCAGGTGTATGTGGAAGGCTCGCTGCGCACCCGCAAGTGGACCGACCAGAGCGGCGTGGAAAAGTACAGCACCGAGATCCGCGCCGACCAGATGCAAATGCTGGGCAGCCGCCAGGGCATGGGCGGCGGCCAGCCAGGCGGTGGTGGCGGCTACGACGATGGCGGCTACGGCGGCGCTGACCAGGGCGGCTACGACCAGGCCCCGCGCCGCGCAGCGGCCCCCGCTGGCCGGGCCCCCGCACCGCCGCAACGGCCCGCCCCGGCCCCGGCAGCGCAGGCCCCCCGCGCGGCCTCGGGCTGTGTCGAGATGGACGACGAGATGACGTGTTGT
>JBKCTS010000153.1:0-3103 GCA_046318695.1 Acidovorax sp. | reverse complement strand
TTCTTGACCTGGGGCAGCAGTTGCACCCCGCGCTGCACGGCATGGGCCACCACCTTGGTGGTGATGTTCACCGAGACGTTTTCCACCCCCGGCACGCCCTTGGCGGCCGTGACCAGATGGCGGCGCAGGTCGGGCACGATGCTTTTGGCCGGGTAGCCCAGTTCCACTTCAAACGCGACATCGCCGCCATGGATCTGCACATTGCGCAGCGCGCGGGTGCTCACGAAATCCTTGGCGGTGTGCGGGTCCAGAACGCTGGAAAGTGCGGCCAGAAGGCCTTGCTCGGTGACTGCCATTCAATTAACTCCACAAGAGGGCGCTAGGGAGCCTCTGCACGAATCAAGCGGTCAGTGAGCGCTGCGGATCGGGATGGGCTGCAAGGCGCAAAACGCAGCAACAGCCCAGCTATTGCGAGTATTTGCAACGCCGCAGGCCGCCCGAGACCGCAGATGCACACGGCGCGCTGATTTGTGCAGAGGTTCCCCCGAGTCTATTCCCATGCGCCCGACCCCGGCGGCTGAAGGACAATGCGCAGGCGCCGCAGCGGCTGCCGCCCCAATCCGACAAGAAAGCGAAGGACTCCGTGAAATTCAAGATGGCCGAAAAATCCCTGTTCGCAGTGCTGCTGCGCTCGCCGTGGTGGATCAGCTTCTTGGTGGTGGGGATCATCGTGCTGGCGGCACGTGCGCTGCTGCCGGCGGAGTATTTCGTGGTGGGCGCGCTCTCGGGTTTCCCGATCTTCGTGGTGGGCTGCGTGGCCGCCTGGCGCCAGTTGCAGGCGCCCAACCCTGCCCGCGTGGCGGAAATGATGGACGCCATTGCATCCATGCCCTGGCGCTCTTTTGCGGACACCCTGGTCACCGCCTGGACCCGCAACGGCTGTACCGTGCAGCGCATGGACGGGGCCAAGCCCGGGCCGGCAGACCTGGTACTGACCCAGGGCGGCAAGACCACGCTGGTCAGCGCCCGCCGCTGGAAGGCCGCCACCCACGGCGTCGAGCCACTGCGCGAACTGCACGCAGCCATGCAGGCGCAAGAGGCCTCTGCTGGCATCTACGTGGCCAGCCACGGCCAGCTCAGCGACAACGCCCGCATCTTCGCCCGCGACCATGGCATCACGGTGCTGCAGGGCGATGCGGTGGCCGTGCTGCTGTTGCGCCAGTCGTGATGAGGGCAACGCACGCGCCTGCGCGCCTGGCCGCTGACAGCGGCGTGCAAGCCACATCCGGGTTTTCCCAGCTGATGGGCGCGTGCAGCGCCCGCCACACTCGGTGAGCCAAGGTCGCCCCCCTTCACCTTGACCTCCATGCCACAGCCCCCGCTTCCCCCTACTGCGTCTGCCCACGCCACGCCGCCCGCACCGGGCGGCAGGCCATCTGCCACCGGCCTGCTGCTGACCGGCGGTGGCGCGCGGGCTGCCTACCAGGTGGGCGTGCTGGAAGCCATTGCCGACCTGCGCCAGGCCTGCGGAGCCGGCCGCGAGCCCAACCCGTTTCCCATCATCACCGGCACCTCGGCGGGCGCCATCAACGCGGCAGCGCTGGCCTGCGGGGCCGACAACTTTGACCGCGCAGTGCGCCGCATCTCGCGGGTGTGGACGCACTTTCATGCCAACCAGGTCTATGGCGCAGACTCGATCAGCGTGATGCGCAGCGGAGCGCGCTGGCTCACGCTGCTGTCGCTGGGCTGGGTGCTGGCCCGGTGGCGCCGCATGCGCCCGCGCTCGCTGCTCGACAACGCGCCTCTGGAAAAGCTGCTGGTCACGATGGTGCCGCTGGTGCGCCTGCCGCGCCTGGTCCGCAAGGGGCACCTCACGGCACTGGCGGTCACGGCATCGAGCTACAGCTCGGGCGAACATGTCACCTTTTTTGAAGCGGCCTCGCCGGTGAAGCCCTGGGTGCGCTCCCAGCGCAAGGCTGTCAGCGACCGCATTACCCACGAGCACCTGCTGGCCTCGTCGGCCATTCCGTTTGTGTTCCCGGCCAAAGGCATTGAGGTGGACGGGCACACCGAATACTATGGCGACGGCTCCATGCGCCAGTCGGCCCCCATTGCACCGGCCATCCACCTGGGGGCCGAGCGCATCCTGGTGATCGGGGCGGGCCGAATGCACGAGCCCAAGGGCGACGGCAGCGCCAACCCCACGCCCAGCTACCCCACCCTGGCGCAGATCGCGGGCCATGCGCTGTCCAACATTTTTCTGGACGCGCTGGCCGTGGATGTGGAGCGCGTTCAGCGCATCAACCAGACGCTGTCGCTCATCCCCGAAGAAAAGCGCCTGCACAGCGCGCTGCGCCCCATCGAGCTGCTGGTCATCGCGCCCTCGCAGCGGCTCGATGGCGTGGCCGCCCGGCATGTGGGCGACCTGCCCCGGGCCGTGCGCACCATGCTGGGCGCGCTGGGCGTCACCTCCAACATGGCCGACGTTCGCGGGGCGGCGTTGGCCAGCTACCTGCTTTTTGAAGCCAATTACACCCGTGAACTGATGGCCCTGGGACGGGCCGACACCCTGGCCATGCGGGGCGAAGTCTGCAAATTCTTCGGCTGGACCGACACGGGCGCCCCGTTGAAGGCCCAGCACCGCCGCTGACTGCGCGCTGCAGCGCCCGCCAGCCCATCCGCATCAAGGGCCCGCCGCATCGTGGCGGCTTACGCAGCGTCGCCCTAAAATCGCCGGTTCCGCCTGAGAAAGCCGACTTTCATGACGTCCTTAGCCCGCAAACTCTTCGTCACCACCGCCTTGCCGTATGCCAACGGCAACTTCCACATCGGCCACATCATGGAGTACATCCAGGCCGATATCTGGGTGCGGTTCCAGCGCATGCAGGGCAACGCCGTCAACTTTGTGGGTGCGGACGATACCCACGGCGCGCCGATCATGATTGCCGCCGAGAAAGCTGGCAAGACGCCCCAGCAGTTCGTGGCCGACATCGCCGCGGGCCGCAAGCCCTATTTGGACGGTTTTCACATCCAGTTCGACAACTGGCACAGCACCGATGCGCCCGACAACCACGAGCTGGCGCGCCAGATTTACCGTGATCTGCGTGACATTTCGGCTGCCGACGGCGGCTCGCTGATCGAGGTGCGTGCCGTGGAGCAGTTC
>JBKCTS010000152.1:0-15880 GCA_046318695.1 Acidovorax sp. | reverse complement strand
GTTCAATATCCTGCACACATGGGCTCAAATCAGGTCGAATTTCACGGCCATTTGAGCCGAGTGTCAATTTTTCTTATCATCGGGCGGTCATTCCTACAAATCCGGGAACCCCGCCATGACCGCCAACGCCCCGCTGCAGCGCGCCGAGATGGAAGCCTTCTGGATGCCTTTCACGGCGAACCGCCAGTTCAAGGCCAACCCGCGCATGATCGTGGAGGGCAGTGGCGCCTACTACACCGACTCCGAAGGCCGCAAGATTTTTGACGGCCTCTCGGGGCTGTGGTGCGCGGGCCTGGGCCATGGCCGCCGCGAGATCGCCGAGGCCATTGGCAAGCAGGCGATGAAGCTCGATTACGCGCCCGCCTTCCAGTTCGGCCACCCGCTGTCGTTTGAGCTGGCCAACCGCATCAAAGACCTTACGCCTGCGGGCCTGGACTATGTGTTCTTCACCGGCTCGGGGTCTGAATCGGCCGACACATCGCTCAAGATGGCGAGGGCCTACTGGCGGGCCAAGGGGCAAGCGAGCAAGACGCGCCTGATCGGCCGCGAAAAGGGCTACCACGGCGTGAACTTTGGCGGCATCTCGGTGGGCGGCATCGTGGCCAACCGCAAGCTGTTTGGCCAGGGCATCGAGGCCGACCACCTGCCCCACACCCAGCCGCCCGCAGGCTCGTTCCACAAGGGCATGCCGCCCACGGGCAAGGAGCTGGCCGACCGTCTGCTGGAGGTGATTGCGCTGCACGACGCCAGCAACATCGCGGCGGTGATCGTGGAGCCGTTTTCGGGCTCGGCCGGTGTGGTGATCCCGCCGGTGGGCTACCTGCAGCGTCTGCGCGAGATCTGCACACAAAACAACATTTTGCTGATTTTTGATGAGGTGATCAGTGGTTTTGGCCGCAGCGGCGCCTGGACGGGTGCCGAGGCCTTTGGTGTGACGCCCGACATTCTGAACTTTGCCAAGCAGGTCACCAACGGCGCGCAACCGCTGGGCGGCGTGATAGCGACCAAGGAGATTTACGACACCTTCATGGCGGCGGGCGGCCCAGGGTACATGCTCGAGTTTCCGCACGGCTACACCTACTCGGCCCACCCGGTGGCGTGCGCGGCGGGGCTTGCGGCGCTCGATATCCTGCAAAACGAAGACATGATCGGCCGCGTGAAGGCGCTGGCCCCTTACTTCGAGCAGGCGGTGCACGGCCTCAAGGGGGCCAGGCATGTGGCCGACATTCGCAACTTCGGCCTGGCCGCGGGCTTCACCATCGCCCAGGTGCCCGGCGAGCCCGCCAAGCGCCCCTTCGAGATCGCCATGAACTGCTGGAAAAAGGGCTTTTACGTGCGCTACGGTGGCGACACCATCCAGCTCGCGCCGCCTTTCATCAGCACCCAGGCCGAGGTGGATCGCCTGGTCAGCGCCCTGGGCGACGCGCTGCACGAAACCGCCTGATAGCGCCCCTGCGGCGCCAGCGGCACAGCGCAGCCGCCTGCCAACCGGCAAGCGCGCCATGATTGGTGTGCACGCCATGATTGGTGTGCATAAAGTCATAGCAGATGGGCCTAGGGCCTGTTCACATTATTTTTGCCAGTGCGAACGAGGCGAAAACCGCGCCAATGTAGGCGCATGACGACGCCAAGGCCGGGGCCTTGGCGAGGAGCGCAACGCCCAGTGGCGCGGTTTGCGCCCCGTTCCCTTCGGGTTGCGACCCAAAAGGGCCATCCGCGGCGTTGCCAAATCTCGCTGGGGCCGCACCCCAGCTACATTTGGCGCCTGGCGCCTGGCCCTTTTGAATCGCAACGCATCTGACAAAAATAGTGTGAACAGGCCCTGAGTAAGCATATTCGCGTACTAGGGTTTTCACGAGCGCCACCCTACAATCGCACACCCTTGCACACGCTGACAGCCGCGCTCCGCCGTCGCGCGCGGTCTTGCATCACCTTGAGTTGGAGACACTGAATGCCCGAGAACACCCCGGCCCAGAACAACAACAATGACTCCGACAAGCGCGCCCAGCTGCGCCGCGCCGCGCTCGAGTACCACGAGTTCCCCAAGCCCGGCAAGCTGTCGATTGCGCCCACCAAGCAGATGATCAACCAGCACGACCTGGCGCTGGCCTACTCGCCTGGCGTGGCGGCCCCCTGCGAGGAAATCGTCAAAGACCCGGCCAACGCGTTTCGCTACACCTCGCGCGGCAACCTGGTGGCCGTGATCACCAACGGCACGGCGGTGCTGGGCCTGGGCGACATCGGCGCGCTGGCCTCCAAGCCGGTGATGGAAGGCAAGGCCGTGCTGTTCAAAAAGTTTGCCGGTGTCGATGTGTTTGACATCGAAATCGACGAGAAAGACCCCGCCAAGCTGGTGGAGGTGATTGCTGCGCTCGAGCCCACCTTCGGCGCGGTGAACCTGGAAGACATCAAGGCCCCCGACTGCTTCTATGTGGAGCGCGAGCTGCGCAAACGCATGAAGATTCCGGTCTTCCATGACGACCAGCACGGCACCGCCATCACGGTGGCGGCGGCCATTGTGAATGCGCTGAAGGTGGCCAACAAAAACATAGCAGACGTCAAGCTGGTCACCAGCGGCGCGGGCGCCGCGGCGCTTGCCTGCCTGAACCTGCTGCTCAAGGTAGGCGTTCAGCGCAAAAACGTGTTTGTGACCGATCTGGCCGGGGTGGTGTACGAGGGTCGCGAAGAGCTGATGGATGACGACAAGCGCCAGTTCATGCAAAAGACCGACGCGCGCAAGCTGGCCGAGGTGATGGTCGGCGCCGACGTGTTCCTGGGCCTGTCGGCTGGCAACGTGCTCAAGCCCGAGATGGTGGCCACCATGGCCGAGCGCCCGGTGATCTTCGCACTGGCCAACCCCAACCCCGAGATCACGCCCGAGCTGGCGCACAGCGTGCGCGGCGACATCATCATGGCCACGGGGCGCTCGGACTACCCCAACCAGGTCAACAACGTTCTGTGCTTCCCGTACATCTTTCGCGGCGCGCTCGATTGCGGCGCCACCACCATCACCGATGAGATGGAAATCGCGGCCGTGCACGCCATCGCCGAACTGGCCCAGGCCGAGCAGAGCGAAGTGGTGGCCGCGGCCTACGTGGGCGAGAAGCTGACCTTTGGCCCCGAGTACCTGATTCCCAAGCCGTTTGATCCGCGGCTGATGATGAAGATCGCGCCCGCCGTTGCCCAGGCGGCCATGGACAGCGGCGTGGCGCAGCGCCCCATCGCCGACATGGACGCCTACCGCGACCGCCTGCAGACCTTTGTGTACGCCTCAGGCACGACGATGAAGCCCATCTTCGATGCAGCGCGCACTGCCGCCAAAAAGCGTGTGGCCTACGCCGAAGGGGAAGAAGAACGCGTGCTGCGCGCCGCGCAGATTGTGGTGGACGAGCACGTGGCCCGCCCAACGCTCATCGGGCGTCCGACCATCATCGCCCAGCGCATCGAAAAATTCGGCCTGCGCCTGAAGGAAGGTGTGGACTACGACGTGGTCAACACCGACTTTGACCACCGCTACAACGACTTTTGGCAGACCTACCACCGCATGACCGAGCGCAAGGGCATTACCCAGCAGGTCGCCAAGATCGAGATGCGCCGCCGCCTCACGCTGATCGGGGCCATGATGCTGCACAAGGGCGAGGTGGACGGGCTGATCTGCGGCACCTGGGGCACCACGGCCAACCACCTGATGTACATCGACCAGGTCATCGGCAAGCACGCTGGCGGCGCCGCCAGCACCGCGCAAGACGTGCCGGTCTATGCCTGCATGAACGGCCTGATGCTGCCCGGGCGCCAGGTGTTCCTGGTGGATACGCACGTCAACTACGACCCCAGCCCGCAGGAGCTGGCCGAGATCACGGCGCTGGCCGCCGAGGAAATGATGCGCTTTGGCATCAAACCCAAGGCCGCGCTGCTGTCACATTCAAACTTTGGCACCACCAACCACCCCAGCGCCGCCAAGATGCGCCACACGCTGCAACTGCTGCGCGAGCAAGCCCCGTGGCTTGAAGTGGACGGCGAAATGCACGGCGATGTCGCCCTGGACGGCAAGGCCCGCGCCGCCATCATGCCCTCCAGCGAACTGACCGGCGATGCGAACCTGCTGGTGTTCCCCAACATCGACGCGGCCAACATCGCATACAACCTGCTCAAAACGGCCGCCGGTGGCGGCATTGCCATCGGCCCGGTGCTGCTCGGTGCCGCCAAGCCGGTTCACATTCTGACCCCCAGCGCCACGGTGCGTCGTATTGTGAATATGACCGCGCTCACGGTGGCTGATGCAAACGTTTCCAGATAGGCCTCTTCAAGAAAGCAAGCGCTAACTTAGAGCCCTTGGACCCCCGTCAGCGTCTGCCCAATCCGTGAGCAAACGCTTGCTTTTTGGGGGGTGTTGAGCGACACTAGCGGCTCGAAATTTCGGGTTAACCCGTAGTTTCTGAAAGGTTCGTTGATGCTGAAGGCTATGGCCACCCGGGCGCGCAAGGCAGGGGTTTTGTGTGTGCTGGGTGTTGCATTCGCGCTGTCGCAAGGTGCGGCGCAGGCCCGCCAAAACCCGTCTGGCGAAGGGTCCGCCGCCCCCATCACATTGGCCGAGTTGCCGCCCCAGGGGCGCGCAACCTACGCGCTGATCCATGAGGGCGGCCCCTTCCCTTACGAGAAGGATGGCACGGTTTTCGGCAATCGCGAGCGGTTGTTGCCCAGCAAGCAGCGGGGCTACTACCGTGAGTACACCGTCAAAACACCAGGAGCGCGCAACCGGGGAGCCCGGCGCATCGTATGTGGTGGCCAGCCCCGGGTTCCGGATGTCTGCTACTACACAAGTGACCATTACGCCAGTTTTCGCGAGATCGTCAAATGAACCCCTCTGCGGCACAGCCCGGTCCAGATCGCTCGGGTCACCCAAGCGGCAACCGGTTGATGAGTTTCCCACCCGCAGGCCAACCGACACCGGCCTGCGAAGTGTCCAAGAAGCACCAGATTTGTGGATTTAACATAGAAAGAGCAGCGGAGATGCAGACGCCACTTCGTAGTAAAGACCTGGAAACGCCGCTGCGCGGCGTTCGCTCCAACATCGTGCAGTCCATTCGCGCCTTCCGCGTGCAGGACTTGCAGGATGCAGCGACGTCCCTGGGCCATCACTTCCTGTACGCCAATCTGGCCCACGCACAGTCCAAGCAGGATGTGCTGGACCTGATCGCGGCGCAGTTCACCTTCCCGTCGCACTTCGGCAAGAACTTCGACGCGCTGTATGACTGCATGACGGACCCGCTGCACAAATCAGGGCCGCAGCCCGGTTTTATTGTGGTGCTCGAGCACATTCCGGCCACCGGCAAGTTCGACAAGGAAGCGCGCGAGCAGTTGCTCGACATCTTCCGCGATGCTTCAGACTACTGGGGCGACCGCAAGATACCGTTCCGGTGTTTCTATTCTTTTCTGTAGCCCGTTCTGCATCCACCAGCCAAGCAGAACGGGCGAACGAGGCTTCTTGCGGCACCAGCACCCACACGGGCAGCGGTAGTGTCGAAGGTATCGCGATCCCTACAGAAGACGCCACCGAAAAAATGCCGACCGACAAACTGGTCGATGTCTCGCCGATGGCGCTGCGCATGAGCAGCCCTTTCAATGCCAGTTACTGGCTGAGCGCCGCCTGACTTCGGGGCATCTCCCTGAGGCGCTTTGCGCCTTCCCCCTTCTCTCGAATCGCTGCGCGATTCGGGAAGGGGGACGACACCGGCGCGGCGGGGCAGCCCTTGCGCGGTGTCTCTGGCCTTGGGCCGCGCCAGTTTCGAAGTTTTTTTGATTGAAATTGGGCGGTTGCGCTCGACACGACTGGATCGACAGCTATTGAAATAATAGCAATTTGTCATCTGGGCCGCTGACGTGGCGCCCAGAGTCGCATCCGCCGAATATCAGCGCTTCACCCATGCGCCAACACGCTCCCACTCCTCAAGCACAAGCCAGCGCCAGGGCCACGTAGTCGGTCACGGGCACTTCTTCGGCGCGGCGCTGGGTGTTGAATTCGCCGCTGAAGCCGCGCGCCTCCAGCCAGCGGCCCAGGGTGTGGCGCAGCAGCTTGCGGCGCTGGCTGAAGGCCACCTGCACCAGTTCTTGCAGCAGCGGCACCGACACCGAGGCCGGCTCGGCGCGGGGCAGCATGCGCACCACGGCGCTGTCCACGCGGGGGGGTGGGTCAAAGCTCTCGGGCGGCACAAACAGCACGTTCTCCATGGCGTAGCGCCACTGCAGCATCACCGACAGGCGGCCGTAGTCCGCCGTGGCGGGGCTGGCCACCATGCGGTCGATCACTTCCTTTTGCAGCATGAAGTGCTGGTCTTGGACCACCGCCACATGGTCAAGAAGGTGAAAAAGGATGGGGGTGGAGATGTTGTAGGGCAGGTTGCCCACCACGCGCAGCTTCAGGCCGGGCAGGCCTGCCTTGTCGCGCAGGGTTTGCGCCAGCGCAGTGAAGTCGACCTTGAGCACGTCCGACTCGATGACGTTCAGCTGTCCGTGCAGCCGCAGCCGCAGGGCCAGGTCGCGGTCGAGTTCAATGACCGTGAGGCGCCCCAGGCGCTCGACCAGCGGCTGGGTCAGCGCCGCCAGGCCGGGCCCGATCTCGACCATGGGCTGGCCGGGGCGCGGGTCGATGGCGTCAACGATGCCGTCGATGATGGCGTGGTCTGACAGGAAATGCTGGCCGAAGCGCTTGCGGGGTATGTGTTTCATGCCATGGGCTCGCTGGTATTTTCGTTAGGCCGCAAGACGGCATGCGAGCAATCCACGGGGCGCCACCCGTGCCAGCCGGCGGCGCTTCGCTGGCGTGCGCCGGCGGCAACCTCCATCCCGAACCGCGCAGCGATGCGAGAGAAGTTGGAAGGTGCGCAGCACCTCAGGGGGAGGGGCTCCATCTTCACTGCGGCGGGTCGCGGAACTCCACGTAGGCGCGGCCGCGCACTTCCTGCGCCCAGGTGGCGTAGGCCTCGTCCAGTTTCTTGTCACGCACGGCGCTGCGCAACAGTTCGCGCTGTTCGCGCGGTGTGAGCTTGGCCTCGCGCCGCTCCAGCAGCTGGATCAGGTGCACGCCAAAGCGTGAGGCCAGGGGCTGGCTGATCTCGCCGGGCTTCAAGTCATCCATAGCCCGCTCAAACTCGGGCACATAGCGGCCGGGGTTGGCCCAGCCGAGGTTGCCACCGTCCTTGGCGCTGCCGTCCTGCGAATGCTCGCGCGCCAAGGTTGCAAAGTCGGTCTGCCCCGCCAGGATGCGTCGGCGATAGTCGGCCAGGCGCGCAGCCGCCGCGGTTTCCGAAAGCTGGGGGCCCGTGCGCAGCAGGATGTGGCGGGCGTTGCTCTGCACCACCGTGGTGGGCATGCCCGCAGTCACCCGCTCGACCACCTTGAGCACATGAAAGCCGGCTGGCGAACGCACCGGGCCGACGATGCTGCCCACCGGCAAGCCCAGGGTGGACGCGACAAAGAGTTCGGGGTATCGATCGGCCGGGCGAAGGCCCAGCAGACCACCGGCACGCTGACCTTCGGGCGCATCGGAAAACTCGCGCGCCACAGCGGCAAACTCTTCACCACTGCGCGCCTTCTCGGCGGCGCGCTGCGCCTTGGCCTGGCGCTCGGCCACGACGGCGGGCGAGGCGTTTTCAGGCACCAGCACCAGCACATGGCCCAGGTTGATTTCCATGGCCGAGATATCGGTGCCCTTGTCCTGCTCGCGCAGGAACTGGTCGATATCCTGGTCGGTGACCTTCAAGCGCGACTCGACTTCGCGCTCGCGCAGCTTTTGCTGCAACAACTGGTTGCGCAACTCTTCGCGAAAACGCTCTTTGCTCACGCCATCGCGGGCCAGGCGGCGGTGCACCTCGTCCACGGACATGCCGTTTTGCTTGGCCACCAGCTCTTCGGCCTGCGTCACCGCGAAGTCGTCCGCCTTGATTCCGGACTCGCGCGCCAGCTGCAACTGCGCGCGCTCCAGAATGAGCCGCTCCAGCACCTCGCGGGCCAGCAGCTCACGGGGTGGCATGGTGCCACCTTGCTGGGCCAGTTGCGCCTGGGCGCGGGCCAGGCGCAAGCGCACTTCGTTGTTGGTGATGGGCTCGGAATTGACCACGGCCACGATGAAATCCGCCTCCCGAAGGGCCGTGGAGACCGGCGCGTTGGCCGCAGGCACGGTGACCGATGGGCCCGGCGCGGGCCGCGCCAACCCGGCACCGCCGGGCGAAGCCGACGGACGAAGCCCCTGCGCCCCAGCGCCTTGCGCAACGGCGACGGCAGCGAGGGCAGCCAACAAGGCAAGGGCAAATGCGCGGTGTTTCATCATGGTGTGGGGCATGGAATGCAGTCGAACGTTTCCGGCGGAATCAGGGGCGGATCACAGGGTGTGCGGGGCTTGTTGGCACGCGCTAATCGTAGTTTGAGAACCGGCTGGGCGCCGATGCCTGCTCGCGCAGGTACTGGTAGCGCGGCACGTGCTGCTTGAGCGTATCCAGCGGGTTGGCCCCCAGGCTCAGACGCGAGAAGCCGACAAACTCGATCTGGAACGACAAACGGGTGTTGGAGGTGGTCACGCTGCTTTGCAGCCGCTCGAGCACCACGCGGCCGATCCAGCAGCAGCTATCGTATTCAAAGCCCACGATGGTGTTGACCAGCTTGCGGTCCTGCAGGCTGTAGTCCAGGCGGCCCACGCTGTACCAGCGGCCACTGCCCTGCCCCTGGCCAGACCGGGCCTCGGCCGGGCCCTTGTCGCCACCCCACAGCGCGCTCAGCGGCCATTGCCAGCCGATGTCGATCTGCTCGCTGGTGCCGCGTTGCAGGCGGTAGGCCGCGCTGATGGTGCGGAAGCTGCCGGGGGTGTAGCGCGCACCGATGGTCGAGCGGATGGAGCGGCTCGTCTTGGGGTTGTACTGCACGGTGGAGTCAAAGCCCCATTGCGGCGTCCAGTTGATGCCAGCGCCCAGCAGCAGGTCCGACAGGCGCTCGCTCACCGGCGCAACCCCGGGCAGCGTCACCCGCTGGTCGGTAAAGCGCAGGCGCTGCGCTACGCCAAAGCGCGCGGCTTGTGCGCCGGTGGCGGGATCGAACAGCCGCGTGGACACGCCCAGCGTGAGGAGGTTGTTGTCGGCCAGGCGGTCGTTACCGCCATAGGCGTTCTCGGTGAAGATGGTGGCGAAGTTGAAGTCGTTGGCGGCCGTGTCGTACAGGGGCAGGCGGCTCTGGTCGCGATAAGGCGTGTAGGTGTAGAAGGCCCGCGGCTCCAGCGTCTGCAAAAAGGCGCGGCCAAAGTAGCTGGCGTCGCGCTCGAACACCAGCCCGCTGTCCAGGCTGAAGGTGGGCAGTGCGCGGGCCGCCGAGCGATCGCCGTTGGCAAGTGGCGTGTCGAACTGGTATTGCGTGGCATGCAGCTGCAAACGGGGCGTGACAAATCCACCCGGCGACAAAAAGGGGCGGCTGACCTGGGCCATGGCATAGCTGCGGTTGGCATTGGGCTGGCCGGTGAGCTGGCGCGCCGCCTGAAAGCGCGTGGCATCCAGCTCGACGCTGGCATCAAGACCGCCGCCCAGCCGCGATGGCACGTAGCGCCACTGCAGCTGCGGCAGCCGGTCGTATGGCGGCACGATGGGCGCGCTCACGTCTTGCAGGGTTTGCCACTTGAGCGTGCGCACCGTGGCCGACATGTCGCTGGCGCCCCACGAGAGTGTCGCGTCCGTCGGGAGCAAGCGCTGGCGCAGCGCCTCTGCAGCGCGGCCAAAGTCACGCCAGTAGTTGTCGTCGCTCACGCGGTTGACGTTCAGGTTCAGGCCCAGCCCGCCGAAGTCGGTGGCCATCGCGCCCTGGTGCTGGGCCGAAACGCTCCAGCGGGTGCGGTCGCGCAGCCGGTCAGAGGGCATCACGTCACCGCTGATCTGCCCATGGTAAGCAGGCTCCAGGTAACGGAATTCGCCGCCCAGGTTGGCCCCGCGCTTGGTCATCAGCGCGGCCCGCAGCGTGGCGTCGCGATTGGGTGCGATGTTCCAGTAATAGGGCTGCAGGTAGGCCAGGCCGTCGCGGCTGTCCGGGCTGATGGTGGGCGGCAGCAGACCTGACTTGCGCTTGTCCGACAGCGGAAAGGTGATGGAAGGAATGGGCAGCAGCGGCACGCCCTTGAACTCCAGCACGGCGTCTTCGGCCGTACCCACCTGCTCCTCGTCGTCCAGGCGGATCTTGCCCGCGCGCAGCACCCAGTCGGGCTGCCAACTGGCCTCGTTGCCGCGCTCGCAGGTGGTGTAGCTGGCCGCATGCACCACGGAGCGGTCTTGGTCAATAAAGTCCACCCGGGTGGCCTCACCGTGGGCACCGTTGGCCAGGAACCGGTAGCGCGCATCGCTGAAGAAGCCTTCAAACGCATCCACGCGCAGTTCCAGCGCCGTGCCCTCGTACACATTACCTGCGCGGTTGATGCGCACCTGGCCCCGGGCGCGTGCCAGGTCCTCGGGCACGTTGTAGTCCAGCCGGTTGGCGCGGATCACGGTGTCGCCGCGGCGCAGCTCGGCATGGCCTTCGACCACCACGTTCAGGTCGGTCTGGCCTTCGATCCGGTCGCCGCGCACAAAGACCGGCAGTTGCGACCGCACGGCGTCCGGGATCTTGTCTTGCAGCAAGGGCGAGCTGCGCAGCGCGGGCGGGGCGGCATCCCAGCCGCTGGCGGGGGGGGCGCCTGCGTCCTGCGCGTGAACCAGCGGCAGCCCGCACCAGGCCAGCGCCACAGCGCAGACCAAGGCGCGGGGCACCGGCGGCCGTGGGCCAGCAGGCGACGTAGCCCCGGCATGCAGCGCCCGCAGGGACGAGGGATGCGCGGTGGGTGGCTGGCGACGGTGCACGTGGGAACGAATGGGCAACTCAGGCACAGGAGGCGGCATCCAGCGCGGCTGCACCGGGACGGGTTTGTAAAATCGGATTATCCATGAGCCACCCCACCCCACCCCTGCCCTGCGGACTGCCTTCGGGCGTCGCCCCAGCCGCCCCCGGCGCAGCACTGGTCACCTGGTCCGATCCAGCCCGCGAGGCCGCCTTTGAGACGTGGCTTGGGCCTTTGGTGAACACCCACCAGCTGCTGCCCGCCAGCCTGCGCCCAGCCTCGGCGGACGCCAGCTTTCGGCGCTACCTGCGCATCGACAGTGCGGCCGGTGGCAGCCGCATCGTGATGGATGCGCCACCAGACAAGGAGAACTGCGCGCCCTTCGTGCAGGTGCAGGCGCTGATGGCTGCGGCAGGCCTGAACGTGCCCGAAATCCTGGCCTGGGACCGGGCGGGCGGGTTCATGCTGCTGTCCGACCTGGGCAGCCAGACGCTGATCGAATTGCTGGACCCAACCAAGCCCCAGGACGCCCACGCCTGGTACCAGCAGGCCACCGACGTGCTGCTGCGCTGGCAAACGTCGTCGCAGCCCGGCGTGCTGCCCGTCTACGACGAGGCCCTGCTGCGCCGCGAACTCACGCTGTTCCCCGACTGGTACCTGGGCCAGCACCGCGGCGTCACGCTCGACACCACCCAGCAGGCCACGCTGCAAAGCGCCTTCAGCGCCATCGTGGCGCACAACCTGGCCGCCCCCAGCGTGTACGTGCACCGCGACTTCATGACGCGCAATCTGATGGCCCCCACGCTCCCCGCTGCGCGTGGTTCGCTGCCCCCCAACGGGCAGCCGCTGGGCGTGCTTGACTTCCAGGACGCGGTCTATGGCCCCATCACGTACGACATCGCCAGCCTGCTGCGCGACGCCTTCATCAGCTGGGAGGAAGAATTTGTCATCGACATCACCGTCCGGTACTGGGAAAAGGCGCGCAAGGCCGGGCTGCTGGGTGCCCGCAGCGCCAGCGGCTGGGGCGATGACTTTGGCGAGTTCTACCGCGCGGTCGAATGGATGGGCCTGCAGCGCCACCTGAAGGTCGCCGGGATTTTTGCGCGCCTGACGCTGCGCGACGGCAAGCCCAAATACCTGGCCGATGCGCCCCGCTTCCTGGGCTACATCCGCGCCACGGCCAACCGCTACCGGCAGCTCGGGCCACTGCTCAAGATGCTCGACCAGATCGAAGGCACCGAACCCGTCACAGGCTTTGCCTACGGTCGGATGTGAGGGCGACCTGCCTGCCCGCCGCCCGCGTGGCAGCGATCAATGCTCAAAAATGGCCGTTACGCACGACACATAAGCCAAAACAGCTATATTTTTCATAGCAAATGCCCCGTTTTCACTGCCCTGCTGCCCTGGCCACCGGCACCGAGCTGGACCTGCCCGCCAGCGCCGCCCGCCATGTGCAGGTGCTGCGCCTGCAGCCGGGCGACGCCATCACGCTGTTTGATGGCGGCATGGTGCCGGACAGCCCGGGCGGTGAATTCCATGCCACGGTGGTCCACATGGGACGCAGCGACGTTCGGGTGCGCGTCGGTGCCCACCAGGCCATCGAGCGCGAAGCCGAGCGCGCCGTGCACCTGCTGGCGGGCATCACCGCCAACGAGCGCATGGACTGGCTGGTGGAGAAAGCCACCGAGCTGGGCGTGGCCAGCATCACGCCGCTGATGGCCGAGCGCAGCGTGCTCAAGCTGCGGGGCGAGCGCGCCGACAAGAAGATCGCCCACTGGCAGGCCGTGGCCATCGCGGCTGCCGAGCAGTGCGGCCGCAACCGTGTGCCGCTGGTGCGGCCGGCGGTGGACCTGGCCAGCTGGGTGCGCCACCCGCAAGCCGCCGCGGGCAGCGATGCGGCGCCCCCCGCACAGCGCCTGTTGCTGTCGCTGCGCGCAGGCACGGTGCCGCTGCACACGGCGGTGGCCGGGCAGGGCACGCGGGCCGTGCTGTTTCTTTCGGGCCCCGAAGGCGGCCTGAGCGCTGCCGAAGAAGCCTTGGCCGCCGACAACGGCTTCGCCCCCGTCACCCTGGGGCCCCGCGTGCTGCGCGCTGAAACGGCTCCGCTGGCGGCGCTGGCGGCCCTTGTGCTTTCCTGACGGTTTTACGGCTGCGCCGCACGGAAAAGCGGTGGCGCTGCGCCGGGCTGACACCCGGATGCGCTCGATAGCATCCCTCGGGTCTTGAAGGTGATAGACGCGGAAGACCAACTTCTGTATCGTCTTCGCGGGCATGACCTTCACGCAACCATTTTATGCATCACGTCCGGGCGCCGCGGCGGCTGGGCGCGGTTGCGCCGACTTCGTCAGATCCTTTGGCCCAACGCCCTCTTCATCCACGGCCATGTCAGCGCGGTCGGGCCCCATTCACTGCACGGCGCGTGCTGCCGGTGCCCAGGCCCTGCTGCGCAACGCCACCCCTGAACGGCAGCGGCCGTGCTGCTTGCGGGCATGAGACGCAGCCTGGCCTTTGCGTGGCGACGCATCCTTGATGTTGCCCTGTCCACCGACCCGCAGCGCCGCGTGCTGATGAGCATGGCTCTGCTGGCGCTGCTGATCATGGCCAGCAGTGCCGGCGTGTTGCTGCTGCTGGCCGAGGCGAACGAGACCATGAACGCGACCTCCGTGCGCTGGTGGGCCGGCCTGTCGGTGGCCGGGCTGCTGGTGTTGACCCTGTTGGTGCGCTTCGATCAAGCGGCCAAGCTGGGCGACCCATCCCTCACCGTGCCGCAGATGGTTTGGGCCATCACCAGCGGTGCCGTGGCGTACGTGCTGGCAGGCGAGGCGCGGGGCATCGTGCCCAGCTTGCTGGCCATGATCCTGTTTTTTGGCGCCTTTGCACTCACCACGGGCGAGGTGATCGGCATCGGCATCTATGCGCTGGCCGCGTTCGGCTGCGCTATTGCGGTGTGCGCGCGCTTGAGCGCCAGCACGTCGGCCTACATCGAGACCGCCTACGCGCTGATGGTGCTCATCGTGCTGGGCGGCTGCGTTGCGCTGAACCTGCGCATCCAGCGCATCCGCTTGAAGCTGCAGCGCCAGCGCGAAGCCCTGGCCGAAGCACTGGCCGTCAACCGCGAACTGGCCACGCGCGATGAACTGACCGGGCTGGTCAACCGCCGGGCCATGCAGGACCTGATGGCACTGGAGCAGCGCCGCGCGCTGCGCACCGGCCGGCCCCTCATGCTGGCGCAGCTGGACATTGACCACTTCAAGCCCATCAACGACACGCACGGCCATGCGACCGGGGACCGCGCCTTGCAGGCGTTTGCCGGCACAGTGCGCGCCTGCGTGCGCGACACCGACGTGCTGGCCCGCTGGGGCGGCGAGGAGTTCGTGCTGATGCTGGCCGAAACCACCCCAGAAGATGCACGCGACCTGCTTGAACGCGTGCGCCACGAGGTCGAGGCCGTGGCGATACCGCATGCCAGCGGCGTGCTGCGCCTGACCGTGTCGGCAGGGCTGGCGCAGCACCGCCCGGACGACAGCATCGACCACACACTGGAACGCGCCGACCAGGCCCTGTACACCGCCAAGGCGCTGGGGCGCAACCGGGTGGCGCTGGCGCCCCCCAGCAAGCCCGCCGTCGGCACCAGCGCACTGGCATGAGCGCCCCCGTGGCACGCCCCCCATCGGCCTGAAGGGTCCCACCTCCCCGGAGACGGGCCTTTGCGCGGGCTGGGTGCCGCGCCACAGGCACCAAAAATACAATCAGGCCGATGACAGCAAGCACCAGACACCGCGTGGTCGTCGGCCTTTCGGGCGGCGTGGATTCGGCCGTGACCGCCTATCTCCTGAAGCAGCAGGGCCACGAGGTGGTCGGCATCTTCATGAAGAACTGGGAAGACGATGACGACAACGCGTACTGCTCGTCCAACGTCGATTTCGTGGACGCTGCGGCCGTGGCCGATGTGATCGGCATCGAGATCGAGCATGTGAACTTTGCAGCCGACTACAAGGACCGCGTGTTTGCCGAGTTCCTGCGCGAGTACCAGGCAGGCCGCACCCCCAACCCCGACGTGCTGTGCAACGCCGAGATCAAGTTCAAGGCATTCCTGGACCACGCCATGCGCCTGGGGGCCGAAAAGATCGCAACCGGTCACTACGCCCGCGTGCGCCACAACCCTGCCACCGGCCTGCACGAGCTGCTCAAGGGGCTGGACCCGGCCAAGGACCAGAGCTACTTTTTGCACCGCCTCAACCAGGCGCAGCTGGCCAAAACGCTGTTCCCCGTGGGCGAGCTGCACAAGACCGAGGTGCGCCGCATTGCCCAAGAGATCAACCTGCCCAACGCGCGCAAGAAAGACTCCACCGGCATCTGCTTCATCGGCGAGCGGCCGTTTCGCGAGTTCCTGAACCGCTACATCAGCCACGCGCCCGGCCCCATCGAAGACGAGCGCGGCCGCAAGGTGGGCCGGCATGTGGGGCTGTCGTTCTACACGCTGGGCCAGCGCCAGGGCCTGGGCATTGGCGGCGTCAAGGAAAAGGGCGCGCAGCGCGGCGGCGGCGAGCACGCCCCATGGTTCGTGGCCCGCAAAGATTTGGCCCGCAACACCCTGCAGGTGGTGCAGGGGCATGACCACCCCTGGCTGCTGTCGCACCGGCTCACGGCGCAAAACGCCAGCTGGTGTGCCGGCCACGCGCCGCTGCCGGGTAGCTACGCCGCCAAGACCCGCTACCGCCAGCACGACGCCGCCTGCACCCTGGCAGCCGCCCCCGAGGATGGCTTTGCACTGCAGTTCCCCGAGGCCCAGTGGGCCGTGACGCCAGGCCAAAGCGCCGTGCTGTATGACGGCGATGTGTGCCTGGGCGGCGGGGTGATTGCGGCGATGGAGTGAGCGGGGTGCCCCACCCCTGGGCAGTGCGACGGGCAAGGTTGCGCAGCCCCAAGATGAAAAACGGCCCGGAGCGCAAGCCGCCGGGCCGTGGTTGCTGACCGGCGAACGCCGACCGCGTCGATCAAAACGGAATATCGTCGTCCATATCTTAAAAGCCCGAGGCC
>JBKCTS010000151.1:0-3488 GCA_046318695.1 Acidovorax sp. | reverse complement strand
CAAGTAGGTATCGGGTGTGCCGGTGGGCGACACAGCCAGCAGGCCCACCATTTGCGGAGTTGCCCGCGCAGGCTCCCAGCCCCAGTCGACGATGGAGTCTGTGCTCACTGGCGTGCCTGGGGGGCATGCGGCCAGCCGGTTTTCCAGCTCAAGCAAGGAGGCATCCGACAGACCGGGGATCCCCCAGCGCTGCCCATGCAATTTGCCAAAAATATGGTCTGCGCCGGTCAGCATGGCCGCTGTTGTTTCGAACTCCCGCCAACGTTGGTCCGCTTGCGGTAACTGGCCCAGCATGTGCTCCAGCGCAGTCATTGTCGTATCGGCCTTGTGCATGCGCTCCAGCATTTCCACTTGCAGCAGGCTGTCCAGCTTGGAAATCAGCGTGTTGGCAATCAGCTCGCAAGCGACCAATACGGAGTGGCGCTGGTGTTGCGGGGGAACGCGGGGCTCATGATGGTGGCAAGCCAGCATGCCCCACAGCCGCCCCTCATGCAGTAGCGAGATGGTGAGGGTGGCGCGCACCGACATGTTGCGCAGGTAAGCCACGTGCATCGACGAGGGCTGGCGCAGCAGGCAATGACTTTGATCCAGCGGCGCAGCCAACCCGTCGAGCGGGGGGGCAAGCGCGACTGGCGCGGCGTCGATATCAGCGATCACCCTCAGCAGGTTGCGGGTGTAGAGTTCGCGCGCCTGCGCCGGAATGTCGGACGCGGGGAATCGTTGCCCCATAAAGCGCTGATCAACGCCCGGGGCCGTCGCTTCGGCCAGAACCTCACCACTCCAGTCGGGTTCAAACCGGTACAGCATGACGCGGTCGTATTTCAGGAATCCTTGTAGCGCCTTCACGCTCGACTGAACGAACGAGTCCACCGACGTGGTGTCCCGCAATGCACGGGTTGAGCGGGTGAGCTTTCCTAGCAGTGCCACGTCTTCCTGCTCTGCACCGGTTGGGGCCCAGTCAGGGATCATTTCCAGCACAACCAGCGGGGGCTTCGACGCTGGGACATGGTGAACCATGAGCTCAAGCTTCGGGTGAGGCGTGCGCCCCGCCACTTGGCCCACCATGGTGCCTGCCTGGTTGAGGGTTTGCTCGCACCAGTCGTCCCATGCGCTGGCAGGTTGACCCAGCAGATCAGTCGCTGATTGCCCGATCGCTCCCGACGCCGGTACGGTCAACCATTGCTCCAGTCCCTCAGAGTGCCGGACAACGCGACCAGAGGAGGTTTCACACACCAGCAGCGCTCCGTAGCCCTGGATGGCCTCGGGTATGTGAATGGCCTCCTGAGCGCAGTGGGATAGCTCCCGCGGACTGACGAGGCGGGGGCCGCAGGTATCGCTAGTGCTCGATGCGGGTAGGGTTGAGTTCATGGATGCGCGACGGCGGCCCCCTCGTCGTTGAAGGCATGGGCGATGCTGCGGAATGCGAGCATTGCTGCCTCGGCTGCCACCAGCTTGTGTTCAGGCGTTGTCACTTGCGCGTCCAGCCATTCGCACCACTGTTGCCAGCGTTTGGCCAGTGGCGGCAAATCCCCCATGGGGTGGCCCGCAAAGAATGTAGTGCTCTGCGCCAGATCGGGCGGAAGCGCTCGTCGAAGGTGCGCCGCGATGACGGCTCCGCCATTGAGTGCCCCCTGGGCCACATACGCGATACCAAACCACCCACCCGGTTGTTCTGTGGCGCGCTGCATACGGTCCGTCCAGACTGCATCTGCGGCAAGGCTCTTTGCGCTCGCCGAATCATCCCCAACAACCCGTAGGGCGGTTTGCAAATCATGGCGCAGCAGAGCGCAACGCGCTGGTGGGATGTAGATGGGATCAATGTCAGCAGGCCATGTACTTTGCAACACGGTTTCCAGAGGCTCCCAGCAGGCAAGCCACTTGGCAAGCACGCGGACGTACTGTGGTGCTGTGATCTGGGTAGCCATCAAGCATTGCGAAACGGGGGATTTTTCAAGTGCCCCGTGTGCCTGCGCCGTGTAAGCGCGCAAAAAATCCGAAGCCGGCACCGCATGCACCGATGCATCAGCCTGCTGAGGGGCAATCGCAGATTGCAACGGTTGAACTGCCATAGGCGTTGGGGCTGACTCCTGCAGGGTACGGTGCCATGCCAATAGAAGAACCATAGTATTTGTGCTGAGAATCCATGTATGTCAGGAGAGTTTGATTCCTGGCCGCTGCTGTCAGCGTATGTACAGAGCCTTGCCCGGTGCCGTTCAGGTCGTTGAAGCGCAAGCCTGCGGGTGCTTGCAGTCAACCAGTGCGTGTGCCAAAGTGCTGAATGGCACTGGCCCAAGGAACGCGTACGCCTGCGCTGCGGCGGCGGAAATCTGGCATGAGTACGATCTATCTACTGGACGATCATTCGCTGTTGCGTGAGGGCTTGTGCTGCCTGTTGCAGGCAGCCGGCTATCGTGTGGTGGGCCATGCCGCGGACGCGGCCCGGGCATTGCAGGAAATTGTGCAGTTGCAACCCGATGTGCTGCTGCTCGACCTGATGCTGAACCGTACATCGGGGCTGGTGGTGTTGATCGAACTGCAAAGGCGTTCATCCTTGCCGACGCGGTCCATTGTGCTGACCATGTCGGCCCAGCCGCGCCATGTGCGCGAGTCGCTGCGCAGCGGCGCGCAGGGTTATGTGCTCAAGGCGGCAACTTCGATCGAGCTGCGTCATGCGATTGACGTGGTGCTCAAGGGCGGGCGCTATCTCAGTGCGCAGGTGGCGGGGTTTGATCCGCATCGCGAACCGCGCGCATCGCATAGCGCCCCCGCACAAGACGATACCGACCCCTGGGATGCCCTGTCGATGCGCGAGCGGCAGATTCTGGAGATGGTTGTGCGGGGGCACAGCAGCGCCGCGATTGCGCAGGCGGTCCATTTGTCGCCCAAGACCATCGAGACCTATCGGTCGCGCATGATGGCCAAGCTGGGTGTTCGCAATGTGACGGAGCTGGTTCGGCATGCCGTGAGGCACGGCCTGATTGACGCAGACGCCACCTGAGGCCAGCCAGGGCTGCAGCCGCCTACCGTGGCTGTGCAGCCTGCGCGTCGGGGCGAAAAAAAGCCCGCAGCACAGGCTGCAGGCTCTGAGGCATGCGCCGCGACGATCTGGGTTGGAAATCGCGGGCGCGCTGCGCAGTGAATCGATTGCTTACTTCGCGACCACGCGCACCATTTCGAGGCACTTGTTCGAATAGCCCCATTCGTTGTCGTACCAGCTCACGATCTTGACGAAGGTGCCGTCCAGTGCGATGCCGGCGTCGGCGTCAAAGATCGAGGTGCGGGTGTCGCCGCGGAAGTCGGTGGCCACCACTTTGTCTTCGGTGTAGCCCAGCACGCCCTTCAGGGCGCCTTCAGACTGGGCCTTCATCTCGGCCTTGATCTCGTCGTAGGAGGCGGGCTTTTCAAGCTCCACCGTCAGGTCTACCACCGACACATCAGAGGTGGGCACGCGGAAGGCCATGCCGGTCAGCTTTTTATTGAGCGAGGGA
>JBKCTS010000150.1:0-2013 GCA_046318695.1 Acidovorax sp. | reverse complement strand
GGCCATAGGGGCCCGTGCCGGTCATCATCGGCAAGGTGTTGTCCGGCAAGGGCATTTCCATCGCGCCCATGTCGGCCATGCCGCGCTCGCCCATCACCATGTAGTCGGGCACGATCTTCTGGATCTTGCCGACCAGCCCGCGGTGGTCCACGCCGATCATGGTGGGTACGTTGTGCCCCATGGCGCCCATGGTGTGGTGGCTCTTGTGGCAATGAAATGCCCAATCGCCGGGCTCGTCGGCGATGAGCTCGATCTGCCGCATCTGGCCCACGGCCACGTCGGTGGTCACTTCGGGCCATCGCGCGCTCAGTGGCACCGGGCCGCCGTCGGTGCCGGTGACTTCGAATTCATGACCATGGATGTGGATGGGGTGGTTGGTCATGGTGAGGTTACCCATGCGGATGCGAACCCGCTCGCCCAGACGCGCCACCAGCGGGCTGATGGCGGGGAAGACCCGGCTGTTCCAGCACCAGATGTTGTGGTCCAGCATGGTGTTGACCTTCGGGGTCATGCTGCCGGGCTCCACATCGAAAGCGTTGATCAGGAAAGCGTAGTCGCGCTGCACCCTGGCGATGTGCGGGTGGCTTGCCTTGGGGTGGGTGATCCACAGGCCCATCATGCCCATCGCCATTTGCACCATCTCGTCGGCATGCGGGTGGTACATGAAGGTGCCAGGGCGGCGCGCCACGAACTCGTACACAAACGTCTTGCCGGGCTGGATTGCAGGCTGGTTGAGCCCGCCCACACCGTCCATGCCGTTGGGCAGGCGCTGGCCGTGCCAGTGGATGGTGGTGTGCTCGGGCAGGCGGTTGGTGACGAAGATGCGCACGCGGTCGCCCTCCACCACCTCGATGGTGGGGCCGGGGCTCTGGCCGTTATAGCCCCACAGGTTGACCATGAAGCCGGGCGCCACTTCGCGCACCACGGGTTCGGCCACCAGGTGGAATTCCTTGACGCCAGCGTTCATGCGCCAGGGCGTGGTCCAGCCATTGAGGGTGACCACGGGTTGGTACGGGCGGCCGGTCGACGGCTGCAGCGCAGGCGCGGTCTCGGCGCTGGTCTGGATGACGGGCTCTGGCAGTGCGGCAAGGGCCACGCGGCTGACGGAGGCTGCGGCCATGGCGGTGGCGGCGCCAGTGAAAAAATGGCGTCTTTGCATGTCAGTGGCCTTGGGGGGTGGAGGGCGCGGCGCTGCCAGCCGCCAGGCTGTTGAGTGCGCCGGGCGAGGTGCCCGTGAGAGCAAGCTGCAGGTCGGTCTCGGCCAGCCAGAAGTCACGCTGGGCCTCGATGGCGTGGGCCACGGCCTGCGTGCTGTTGCGGGCCTCGGCCAGCATGTCCCACACACTGGCGAGCATGCCGTTGTAGCGCAGGGTGGTCTCGTCGCTGATGAACTGGCGCAGGGGCACCACCTCGGTCTGTTGCTGCCGCGCCAGGTCGAGCGCCGTGCGGTAGGTCAGCCAGGCGCTGCGCACCTCGCTGCGGGCGCGCACGGCGGTATCTTGCAGCTGTGCGGCGGCTTGCTCCACGGCGGCCTGGGCGCGGGTGCGTGCGGCACCGCCCCAGTCGAGGAGCGGTACAGGCAGCTCCAGCTCCCAGCCGCGGGTTATGTCGCGGTGGCTGCCGTCCCGCTCGGTGCTGGTGTTGCGCTGGTAGGCCAGGCCCATGTCGCCAAAGACGGCGCCCGCGCGGCTCCAGCCCTGGCGCGCGGCCTGGGTGTCGAGCTGGCGGCGGGCGGCCTGCACATCCAGCCGCTCGCGCAGCGCGGTGGCCTCGATGCCTTCGGCGGGCAGTTCGGCGGCGGGCAGGTCGGGCAAGCGGGGCGCCAGCGTGTACTGGGCCTGTGTGCCCCAGACGCCCATGCGCCGGTTGAGGTCCTCGCGGGCCGTGGCCGCAGAAAGCCGCGCTCGGGCTCGTTGGCTGTGGGCGTCGTGCAGCACCGCCTGTTCGCGGGCCAGCTGCAGGCGGCTCCAGTTGCCTACGCGGGCCATGCGGCGGGCAAGCTCGGTGCCAGCC
>JBKCTS010000149.1:0-8344 GCA_046318695.1 Acidovorax sp. | reverse complement strand
GGGTCGGATCTGCGCCTTCGTTGAGCAGCAATTGCACGGCTTGCTCAGAGCCATAGTGCGCCGCCATCATCAGCGGCGTGGTGCCGTTGGGTGATGTAGCGTCAATGAAAGCATGGTGCTCGAGCAGCAGCGCGATGATTTCGGTGTGGCGTGGGCTGCCCGCCGAGGCGGCATAGTGCAAAGGCGCCCATCCTGGTTTGTTCACATCGGCATCGCGGGCGATCAGGGTCTTGACCGCCTCAAGGTTGCCCTTGATGGCTGCCAACATCAAAGGGCTCTCGTCCTTGGGGTTGCGCAATTCGGCTTTTGTCTGCTGGGATGCCATCAAGGCATTGAAAGCCTTGTCTGAGCCGTTTTGCAGCGCCAGGATCAAGGCGGGCTGGCCCTTGGGGTCCAGCGTGTTGGGGTCAAACCCCCGTCGCAGCAGCGAGATGATGGTTTCGGGGTCGTCACGCTGCACGGCGGTGAAAAAGTCTTCATAAGCCCCCGCGCGGGCGAGCGGGGCCAACGCATGCAGGAAGGCGGCGACGCACAGGCCGCGGCGGCTGAGGGCACTCTGGGGGGTCACGGCATCACTCCCTTGAAGAGGGTCTCGAAATTGCGGCTGGTGGCCTCGGCCACGGTGGCCACAGGCACGCCCTTGGTCTCGGCAACCTGCTGCGCCACATAGGGCACATACGACGGATTATTGACCTTGCCGCGATACGGTACAGGCGCAAGGTAGGGGCTGTCGGTCTCGATCAGAATCCGGTCAAGCGGCACAAAGGCGACCACCTCCCGCAACTCCCGGGCGCTCTTGAAGGTGATGATTCCCGAAAACGAGATGAAGTAGCCCATATCGAGCGCGGCACGCGCCACCTGCATGGACTCGGTGAAGCAATGGAACACCCCGCCCGCAAGGTTTCCGGCACCGTCCTCGCCCTCTTCGCGCAGGATTGCAAGGGTGTCGGCCGAGGCGCTGCGCGTGTGGATCACCAGCGGCTTGCCGCATGCGCGGGCCGCGCGGATGTGGGTGCGAAAGCGCTCGCGCTGCCACTGCAAGTCCGCAATCGATCGGCCACCCTTGCGCTCGTCCATGCCGTAGTAGTCCAGCCCGGTCTCGCCAATGGCCACCACGCGGGGCAAGGCGGCACGCTCGATCAGGTCCTGCACGCTGGGCTCCATCACGCCTTCGTTGTCGGGGTGCACGCCGACCGTGCTCCAGAAGTTGTCGTGCGTGGTGGCGAGCCGGTGCACATCGCCGAACTCTTCCATGGTGGTGCAGATACACAGGGCACGCCCAACCTGCGCCTGCGCCATGGCGTCCCGGATTGCGGGAAGGTTACCAGCAAGCTCAGGAAAGTTCAGATGGCAATGGGAGTCGGTGAACATGTCGTTTCCATATCGGGGATACGGGGCCGAACCGATGGGCAGGGCAAGTCAAACACACAGACTGCGGTACCCGGCAAGCAACCCACACGCCCATAAAAAATCCCGACTCGCGACGCGGGTCGGCAGGCCCAGTGCCCCGGCGGTCAGATGGTCTGGGTTGACCGGTCGGAGCCCAGGGCAGTTCCGAGCAGTTCCTCGATCTTGGCCTTGAGCTGCCGCGATTTGTCGTCTTTGGGAAACTGGATCCCGACGCCCTGGGTCCGGTTGCCACCGGCACGCGCGGGGGTCACCCAGGCGACCCGTCCGGCCACAGGGTAGCGCTGCGTGTCATCGGGCAGGGTCAGCAGCACGTAGACGTCATCACCGAGCCGGTAGTCGCGCTGGGTGGGAACAAAAATGCCGCCTTCGGCAAAAAAGGGAATGTAGGCCGCGTAGAGGGCCCCCTTTTCCTTGATCGCCAGCTGCATGACGCTGGGACGGGGCGCGGTGGTTGGACTGCTCATGAATGAATGGTGTACGGCTCAGTGGCGCGAGTGTAGGGTGTTTCGCGCCTGGGCGACAAGCGCTTCCAGCAACAGCCCGGCGTTGAAAGGGTGTTCGGACGTACGGGCCTCTCGGGTGAGCGCGCGCGACCACCGCGACAGGGCGCCGATGGCGGGCACGGCCTTGGGCAGGTCTGCGGGTGCAAAGTAGCGCGGTGGGGCCCCCACGCTGGCGGCCATCAGGTCATGGCAGAGCTTTTGCAAGGCGTCGATCACCTGGTGCGGCGGCCAGTCGCTCACGGCAGTGACGTCGCCTTTGGCCATGGCCTGTGGCAATGCCGCCCAGGCAGCCGGGCTGCGGCCCGAGCGGGCAAGTTGCAGCGCGTCGTCTGGCCGACCGCCCGTGGCGCGCAGAAAGGCCACCGCCGCATCAGAAGAAAGCCCTTGCGATTGCAACCAGGCCAGCATCTCGTCCTGCGGCGGCCAGACCATGGCGTGCCCCAGGCAGCGGCTACGGATGGTTGGCAGCAGCTGGTGCGCGGCCTCGCTGGCCAGAACAAAGCGCACGTCGCCCGGCGGTTCCTCCAGCGTCTTGAGCAGTGCATTGGCGGTGATGTGGTTCATCTGCTCGGCGGGGTACACCAGCACCGCCTTGCCGCGCCCGCGGGCCGAGGTGCGCTGCGAAAACTCCACCACATCGCGCATCGCCTCCACACGGATCTCGCGGCTGGGCTTGCGCTCCTTGTTGTCGATGTCCGTCTGCGCGTTTTCCGACAGCGGCCAGCCCAGCGCCATCATCTGGACTTCGGGCATCAGCACGAACAGGTCGGCATGCGTGCGGACCTCGATCGCGTGGCAGCTGGCACAGTGGCCGCAGGCGCCCTCGGGCGTGGGGGCATCACACAGCCATGCGCGCACCAGCTCCAGACCCAGGGCGTACTGGCCCAGGCCCGAGGGCCCTTGCAGCAACCAGGCATGGCCACGCTGCGCCAGCAGGCGGGCGCGCTGGGCCGCAATCCAGGCGGGCAACGGCAGGGCCGCCGCTGGGCTGCCGCTCATCGCGGGCCTCCCTGCGCGGCCACCATGATGGCCAACCAGCCCCGGCGCACGAACACGTCGGTCAACTGTTGCCACACTTTGTGGCGGTCTTGTGCCGCGTCGATGCGGGCGAAACGCTGGGGCGCAGCCGCAGCGCGGTCGGCATAGCCGCGCGCCACCCGGGCAAAAAACTCGGTCGGCTGTGATTCAAACCGGTCGGGCACGCGGGCGGCCGACAGGCGCTGCGCCGCCACGTCGGGGGCCAGGTCAAACCAGATGGTCAGGTCGGGTTCACGCATTAAATTGGCGTCTTGCGCAAGCCCTGTCTGGGCCATTCGCTCCAGAGTTGATAGCACCTGCAGATCAAAGCCCCGTCCGGCGCCCTGGTAGGCAAAGGTGGCGTCGGTGAACCGGTCGCACAGCACCACATCGCCGCGCGCCAGGGCGGGCTCGATCACGTTGCGCAGGTGGTCGCGCCGCGCGGCAAAGACGAGCAGCGACTCGGTCAGCGCATCCATGGGGTCGTTAAGCACCAACTCGCGCAGCTTTTCGGCCAGCGGTGTGCCGCCGGGCTCGCGGCTCACCGTCACGGTCCTGCCCTGCGCGCGAAACGCCTCGGCCAACCCCTCAATGTGCGAGGACTTGCCAGCGCCGTCGATACCCTCAAACGTGATGAATAGACCGGGTCGGGACATGGAAACCTCAGGTGATGCGCGGCGGCTCAAGGCTGGCCGCGCTGGTAACGGTTGACGGCGCGGTTGTGCTCCTCGAGCGACTCACTAAAATGGCTGGCACCGTCGCCCTTGGCCACGAAGTACAGCGCGCGCGTCTGCGCCGGCTGCACGGCGGCCAGCAGCGATGCCTTGCCCGGCATGGCAATCGGCGTGGGCGGCAGGCCGCCCCGGGTGTAGGTGTTCCAAGGGGTGTCTGCCAGCAGGTCGCGGCGGCGAAGGTTGCCGTCAAACCGCTCGCCCAGGCCGTAAATCACCGTGGGGTCGGTCTGCAGCAGCATGCCGATGCGCAGCCGGTTGGCGAACACCCCGGCGATCGTTGCGCGGTCGCTCGCGCGGCCGGTTTCTTTCTCGATGATGCTCGCCAGGATGAGTGCCTCGTCGGCCGATTTGAGCGGCGTGTCGGCCGCGCGCTGGGCCCACACGGCCTCCAGGTTGCGGTCCATCGCGTGCAGGGCCCGGCGCAGCAGGGCCAGGTCGCTCGAACCCTTGGCATAGGTGTAGGTATCAGGGAAAAAGCGGCCCTCGGGCGGCACGCCGGGTCGGCCCAGTTGGGCCATCAGGGCCGCGTCGGTCAGTCGGGCCGAGTCGGGTTTGAGATGCTCCTCCCGGGCCAGCGCCTGGCGCACCTGCCGCCAGTTCCAGCCCTCCACCAGGGTCAGCGCGCGCAGCGATTCCTCACCACGCACCAGCTTTTGCAGCAGGTCCTGCGGCGTGGTGCCGGGGGCAAGCTCGTAATTGCCGGCCTTGATCGCGCGGTCCTGGCCCGACAAGCGGAACCAGGCGTAGAGCTGCCTGGCGTCGGTCTGCGCTCCGGCGGCCACCGCCTCGCGGGCCACGCCACGCGGCGTGGTGCCCGGCTCGATGGCCAGCTCCAGCGGTGTCTCGCCCCCCACGATGGGCTGATGGAGCCACCAGAGCACAGCGGCGCACGCACCGGTCAGGACCAATGCCATCAAAGCCAGTAAACGTCGCACAACCCTGCTGCCTGTGTGTGTTGGGGACCCGGTGACCGGGCCTTTAAAAGGGACGGGGCATCATAATTCAGCGATGACCCACTCCCTCCAAGGCGTTGCCCTTTTGTCCCATCTCGGCGTGATCCGCGCGCAAGGCGAGGATGCCGCTAAATTTCTCCACGGCCAGCTCACGCAGGACTTTGCCTTGCTGGGCATGAACGAGGCCCGCCTGGCGGCTTTTTTGTCTGCCAAGGGGCGCATGCAGGCCAGTTTCATCGGCTTCAAGCGCGGTGCAGACGAAGTGCTGCTGATTTGCAGCCTGGATCTGCTTGCCACCACACTCAAGCGGCTGTCGATGTTTGTGCTGCGATCCAAAGTCAAGCTCACCGATGCGACCGCGCAGTTCGCGCTGTATGGCCTGGCAGGCGAGGCGGCGGCCGCCGGGCTGGCGCAGACACCCTGGGCAAAGGCCGACGAGGGCGATGCCAGTGTGGTGCGCCTGTATCCGGCGGATGGCCAGCCCCGGGCGCTGTGGGTTGCGCCCGTTGGCGCACCCGCGCCCGCCGGGGACGCGCTGGACCCTGCCCAGTGGCACTGGAGCGAAGTGCGAAGCGGCATCGCCACGCTCACCTCCCCCGTGTTCGAGGCCTTTGTGCCGCAGATGCTCAACTACGAATCGGTGGGCGGCGTCAACTTTAAAAAGGGCTGCTACCCGGGCCAGGAGGTCGTGGCCCGCAGCCAGTTCCGGGGCACACTCAAGCGCCGGGCCTACATCGCGCACGCGACGGCCCAGGTGCAGCCGGGGGCCGAGGTCTTTGCCATCGACGACCTGGAGCAGCCCTGCGGCACCGTGGTGCAGGCGGCCGCCGCGCCCGAGGGCGGCATGGACGTGATTGTCTCGATGCAGATCAGCGCCGCTGACGGCCCCGTGCAAGTGGGCGCGCCCACAGGCGTATCGCTGGAGCTGCAGCCCCTGCCCTACCCCTTGCTCGACGATATCTGACAGGCCTGGTCTTGGCGTGAAACGTGGTCGTAGTGCGCCACCCTTCCACGGCCAGATTGCTACTACTTTGATAGCAATAAAGCCATGCATGACGTGCGCGATTGCCCAAAAAACTCTCAAATCGTCTCGTTCAAAACCCGCTGGCGAGGCAAAGTCACCCGGGCTCAGGCTGTCAGCGACTGGTGCATGGCGATGCGATCTATCCCTGCTTCGACCCAAGAACCGCCCGTCGCGGCAATGCCAGACACGGCCAGTCGTCGGACATGGCCGTATCGATGGGCGTGAGATCGAGGTAGTTGAAAACGATTTTTTGCAGGTCCACCTCGGCCCAGCGCACGCGCAGGCGGTGAAAGCAGCGAAAGCCTGAACCTTGCATTCCGAGGTCACTCCATTTGAAAGGCAACGCGCAGCGCGCGCGCGGCATCGGCATGGGCCCGCCGCGCCTCGGGGATAGCGCGGCCCATCTTGATGAATTCATGGGTCACGCCGCGGTAGATTTCCAGGTCCACCGCCACACCGGCCAGCCGCAACCTGTCAGCGTAGTCCACGCCCTCGTCCACCAGCGGGTCACACTCGGCCAGGCCGATCCAGGCCTTGGCCACGCCATCCAACTCCGGGGCCAGCAACGGCGCAAAGCGCCAGTCCTCGCGCTCGGCGCGGCTTTGCACATAGTGGCCAAAGAACCAGCTGATGGCAGGCTCCTCCAGAACCAGCCCCTGCGCATACAGCGCGTGCGAGGGGGTGTCCTGGTGCGCCGCGCAGCCGGGGTAGATCAGCAGCTGCAATGCCAGCGGCAGACCGGCATCGCGCGCCAGGATGGCATTGACTGCAGCCAGCGTGCCGCCCGCGCTGTCGCCACCCACAGCCAGCCGCGCGGGGTCGCCACCGATCTGATCCGCGTGGTCCGCCAGCCAGGCCAGTGCGTCCCACGCATCATGGCTGGCGGTGGGAAAACGGTGCTCGGGGGCGAGCCGGTAGCCCAGCGAGACCACGGCGCACCCCGCCAGTCGCGACAGCTCGCGGCACAGCGTGTCATGCGTGGCGATGGAGCCAATGGTGAAGCCGCCACCGTGCAGGTACAGCAGCAGCGGCAGGCCTGGCTTGTGCGATGGCGCATACAGCCGTGCAGGCAGCGCATGGCCGTCACGGGCCGGGATGGTGAAGTCTTGCACCCGGGCAAGCGCCGCCTTGGGCACCTCCAGAACGCCTGCGCCCGCCTCGTAGGCAAGGCGGGCATCTGCGGGGGAGAGGGTGTGCAGCGGCGGATGTCCGGCGCGCGCCATGCGCTCGAGCACGCTGTGCATTTGCGGCGTGAGGCGCGTGCGGTGCAGGTTCAGGTGTTGGTTCATGCGTGGGCAGGCGGATCAATCGGCACAGCACAAGGTGCAGCGCGGGCACAAAAATCGTGCAGCGCCTTCCGGCAGCGATGGGCGATGCGGTGTCGCCGACGTGACGGCACCCCAGACTTTGCGAACCGGACACCGGCGAGCGTTCTGGTCATGCGCGCCGACCGACTGTAGAGTGCGCGGCAGGCATCGTAAACCCAACCCTGTGCACGACCATGGCGTTCATCTACTACGTGACCCAGATCCAGTTTGATTTTGGCGCGGTTGGACTGCTCAGGCAGCAGTGCGAGCGCGTCGGCATCACCCGAGCGCTGGTGGTGACCGATGCAGGCGTGCGGGCGGCGGGCGTGTTGCAAAAGGCGCTGAATGCGCTCGATGGGCTGCCGGTGGCCGTATTCGACCAAACACCCGCAAACCCCACAGAAGCCGCCGTGCGCGCGGCAGTATCCATGTACAAGGCACAGGGCTGCGACGGCCTGATCGCGGTGGGTGGCGGCTCGGCAATAGACTGCGCCAAGGGCGTTGCCATCGCAGCCACGCACGATGGTCCGCTCAGGCACTACGCCACGATTGAAGGCGGCTCGCCCCGCATCACCGAGCGCGCCGCATCACTGATTGCCGTGCCCACGACCAGCGGCACCGGCAGCGAAGTTGCACGGGGCGCCATCATCATCGTGGACGACCACCGCAAGCTGGGCTTTCACTCCTGGCACCTGGTGCCCAAGGCCGCCATCTGCGACCCAGAGCTCACCCTGGGCCTGCCGCCCTCGCTCACGGCCGCCACGGGCATGGATGCGATTGCGCACTGCATGGAGACCTTCATGTCGGCCGCGTTCAACCCGCCCGCCGATGGCATCGCGCTGGACGGCCTCGCGCGCGGCTGGGCCCACATTGAACGCGCCACGCGCAACGGCAGTGACCGCGATGCCCGCCTGCACATGATGAGCGCCAGCATGCAGGGCGCCATGGCCTTCCAGAAGGGCCTGGGCGCGGTGCACTCGCTCAGCCACAGTCTGGGCGGGGTCAATCCCCGGCTGCACCATGGCACGCTCAATGCCATGTTTTTGCCTGCGGTGGTTCGTTTCAATGCGAGCGCCGCCTCCGTCCAGCAGGAAAAGCGCCTGGAGCGCATGGCCCATGCCATGGGCCTGGCTTGTGCATCGGACATTCCGCACGCCCTGCGCGACATGAATGCCCGCCTGGGACTGCCATCAGGACTGGCCGCCCTGGGCGTCACGCCGGAGATTTTCGAGAGCATCATCCAGGGCGCCATGGCCGACCACTGCCACAAGACGAACCCGCGTGTCGCCACGGCAGACGACTACCGCGAATTACTGTTGCAGTCGATGTAGGCCAGATCGCGGCCGGCTTTCGCCCCCCTTTTTGCTGCAGAGCTTCGGCCCGCAGAGTCTCCAGG
>JBKCTS010000148.1:0-3770 GCA_046318695.1 Acidovorax sp. | reverse complement strand
GGCGTGATGCGGGTGTCGTCCTCGTAGCGCAGCGGCACGTGCAGCGCCAGGTCACTATCGCGCCGCAAACCCCGTTTGTGCAGGGCCGGCGGGGCCACCGGGCCGGGGCCGGGGACGCCCGAGGACGCAGCGCGCTTGCGCGCGCCGACAGGGGCGACCAGGGGCGAACGCGGCGAGTTCGAGGCGGGGGGCATTCGGAGATGAAAGATTTTCGCGGCGTCAACCGGCCAATGGTGGCCAAAAAGGCTACCATGGTGACCATTGCTTACCCAGGTTGCATTCTGCGTGGGGCATTCGGCACACGGCTACTTTCACCATGCTCAAGCGTATCGCCACCAAAGACCTGACTCTTGGGATGTATCTTCACGAATTCTGCGGTTCGTGGATGGATCACCCCTTCTGGCGGGTCAAGTTCCTGCTGAAAGACCCGGCGGACCTCGCGCGCATCCACGCGACGGCCATCCGCGAGTGCTGGATCGACACGTCCAAAGGACTGGATGTTGCAGCCGGAACCGCCCCGATATCCCAGGAAGAATTCTCTCCTCAGATCGACACTGATTTCAGCCGTCTGGATCTGTCCATCGCCAACGTCACGATCGCGCCACGGCCGCCGCCCCCATCGGCGCGCAACCTGGCCCCGACGGACATGCACACCGAACTGCGCATGGCTGCGGCCATCTGCAGCAAGTCCAAGGACGCGGTGGTCTCCATGTTCAACGAGGCCCGCATGGGTCGCGCCGTGGACACAAACGGGGCGCAAAACCTGGTGGCCGAGATCTCTGATTCCGTCACCCGCAACCCTGGCGCACTCATTGGCCTCGCGCGTCTGAAAACGGCAGACGACTACACCTTCATGCATTCGGTGGCGGTGTGCGCGCTCATGGTGGCGCTGGCGCGGCAACTCAAACTCGACGATGAGCAAACCCGGCTGGCTGGTATGGCGGGGCTGCTGCACGACATGGGCAAGGCGGCCATTCCGCTCGCCATCCTCAACAAGCCCGGCAAGCTGACCGACCACGAATTCGAAGTCATACGCTCCCACCCGGTCGAGGGCTACCACATACTGCGAGAGGGTGGCAATCTGCCTGAGGCTGTGCTCGATGCCTGCCTGCACCACCACGAAAAGATCGACGGATCGGGCTACCCCGACAAGCTCAGTGGCGACGCCATCAGCGAGATTGCGCGCATGGCGGCGATCTGCGACGTGTACGACGCCGTCACCTCCGACCGGCCCTACAAGCGCGGCTGGGATCCGGCCGGGTCGCTGCAACGCATGG
Source organism: Acidovorax sp. (assembly GCA_046318695.1). Taxonomy (GTDB): domain Bacteria; phylum Pseudomonadota; class Gammaproteobacteria; order Burkholderiales; family Burkholderiaceae_C; genus Acidovorax. The sequence goes on along the minus strand of JBKCTS010000148.1, from coordinate 2,493 downwards.
CTGAATGGACCAAGGACCACTTCGACCACCGGCTGTTCCATGCGTTCGTCAAAAGCATCGGCATCTATCCCGTGGGTTCCCTGGTGCGACTGGCATCCGGGCTCGTTGGCGTGGTGATCGAGCAATCGCCAACGGCGCTGACCACTCCCATCGTCAAGGTGTTTTTCTCCACCAAATCGGGGCTGCGCATTGGGCCCGAGGTGATCGATCTGTCCTCAGCCGACTGCAACGACAAAATCGTGGCCCGCGAAAACCCCGACAAGTGGCGGTTTCCGGACCTCAACGAACTCTGGTCAGGCTTCAGCGAACGGCAATGGTGAACCCGGTGGCGACGGTGATGCGCCCCCCTGGCATCGTCACCCTCACCCCCAACCCGGCGCTGGACCTGGCCACCTCCACGGCGCAGGTCGCCCCCACCCACAAACTGCGCTGCGGACCGGTGCAGCGCTTTCCCGGCGGCGGGGGAATCAACGTTGCGCGCGTGCTGCAACGGCTTGGCGCCGATGTCCAGGCATGGGCCCTGGCGGGCGGTGCAGCCGGTGCGCAAATCGCGGCCCTGCTGGCCGCCGAGGGCGTCGCCACGCGCATGTACCCCATCGCGGGCGACACCCGCGAGAACCTGTCGGTGCTGGAGACCTCCACCTGGCGGGAATTCCGCTTTGTGCTACCTGGGCCGCAAGTGGACCCGGCCGAGTGGCATCGCCTGTGGGAAGCGCTGCGCGATGAAACCGATGCTGGTCGCCCGCATGCCCCGCGCTGGTGGGTTGCCAGCGGAAGCCTGCCGCAGGGGCTGCCCGACACCACCTATGCCGACCTGGCCCACGCCGCCCGACAGCACGGCGTGCGCCTGGCTGTGGATACGTCCGGCCCGGCACTGGCAGCCGCGCTGCAGGCCGGGGTGGCGCTGGTCAAGCCCAGCCTGCGCGAGCTGCGCGAACTGCTGCACGAGCCGCTGACTGAGCCTGCCGACTGGCACCGGGCCGCACTGGCGCTGGTGCGCCAGGGGCAGGCCGATATCGTGGCCCTGACGCTGGGCGAGCAAGGCGCACTGCTGGCCACGCGCGAAGGCAGCTGGCAGGCACCCGCGCTGCCTGCAAGCGCAGAGCACGGCACCACCGGCGCGGGCGACTGCTTTCTGGCAGCGCTGGTGTGGTCGCTCGACCGGGGCGACGCACCGCCCGAAGCCCTGCGCTGGGGCATTGCCGCAGGCACGGCGGCCCTGAAGTCACCCGGAACGTCGCTGGCGGCCACGGCCGATGTGCGCCGACTGCTGACGCAGGTGCCCGCGCCAACTTCGCTGTGATCCTGCCGCCGCGTGCACGCGGTTGCGGGAAGACGCGGCCAGGGTAGCTGGGGTGGCGGGTCATGGGACAATCGCTGCGCTTTTTCATCCACCCCCTTGGCACGGGCCTGTTCGGCCCTCAGCATGACCCACTTCCCATCCGGCGCGACGGGCGCCGACCAGGCGCATCCTGCAGCGCGCTCCTTCACCCTCAGCGATTTCGACTTTTCGCTGCCCCCCGAACTCATTGCCCAGCACCCCGCCGCCGAGCGCAGCGCATCACGCCTGCTGGACGGCCGCGCCGCCCAGCCCGAAAACCGCATCTTCCGCGAGCTGCCCGGTCTGCTGCGCGAAGGCGATCTGCTGGTCTTCAACGACACCCGCGTGGTGAAGGCGCGCATCTTTGGCGAGAAGGCCAGTGGCGGCAAGCTGGAACTGCTGATCGAGCGCGTGCTGCCCGCCGAGGCCGGCAACCCCGGCAACGAAGTGGTTGCCCACATGAAAGTCAGCAAGAAACCCGTGCAGGGCAGCACGGTGCACATGGCCGGTGGCCGCCATGCGGGCGGGTTTGATGCCACGCTGCTCTCGCGCTGGCCCCGTGAAGACGGCCCGCTGTTTCGCTTTGCGCTGCACGGCCCGGCGGGTGAAACGCCGTGGGAGCTGATGGAGCGCCACGGCCACCTGCCGCTGCCGCCCTACATCGAGCGCCAGCAAAACAGCGACCACGACCCCGACGAAGCCGAGGACAGCGAGCGCTACCAGACCGTGTTTGCCAGCAAGCCCGGAGCCGTGGCAGCCCCCACCGCCGCGCTGCACTTTGACGACAGCGTGCTGGCCACGCTGGACGCGCGCGGCATCGAGCGCGCCAGCGTCACGCTGCATGTGGGCGCCGGTACCTTCCAGCCCGTGAAGACCGAGAACATCGCCGAGCACCAGATGCACAGCGAGTGGTACGAAGTGCCCCTGGCCACGCTGGCAGCCCTGCAGCGCTGCCGCGAGCGCGGCGGCCGCGTGGTGGCGGTGGGCACCACCACCGTGCGCACCCTGGAGTCATGGGCACAGTCCGGGCGGGCCACGGGCGATACCAACATCTTCATCACCCCGGGCTTTGACTTCAAGGTGGTCGATCTGCTCATCACCAACTTCCACCTGCCCAAAAGCACGCTGATGATGCTGGTGAGCGCCTTTGCCGGTTATGCCCACATCATGGG
>JBKCTS010000147.1:0-17989 GCA_046318695.1 Acidovorax sp. | reverse complement strand
CAGCCTGGCGGGCCGCTTTGATCCGGGGGCCGGGGGCGTGCGGCCCACCGGCTCGCCCCACCACACGGCCAGTGCGGTGGCCCTGGTGGGCGGTGGCTCGCCGCCACGGCCGGGCGAGATCTCGCTGGCGCACCACGGCGTGCTGTTTCTGGACGAACTGCCCGAGTTCCCGCGCGCTGCGCTCGAGGCCCTGCGCGAGCCGCTGGAGACGGGTCACATCACCATTGCGCGGGCGGCGCAGCGGGCCGATTACCCCGCCCGGTTCCAGTTGATCGCGGCGATGAACCCGTGCCCCTGCGGTTTTCTGGGCTCCACCCAGCGCGCCTGCCGCTGCACGCCCGACCAGGTCAGCCGCTACCAGGCCAAGCTCAGCGGCCCGCTGCTGGACCGCATCGACCTGCACTTTGAAGTGCCCGCCCTGCCCGCCGAGCAGTTGGTGAAGGCGCCGGGGGGCGAAGGCTCGGCGGCCATCCGCGCGCGGGTGGAGGGCGCCCGGGCCCGCGCCATGACCCGCCAGGGCAAGCCCAACCAGGCATTGCAGGGGCAGGAGATCGATGCCCATGTGCTGCTGGCCGATGCGGCTGCGGCGTTCCTGAGCACCGCCGCAGCGCGCCTGGGCTGGTCTGCGCGCAGCACGCACCGTGCGCTGAAGGTGGCGCGCACCGTGGCCGACCTTGCCGGCAGCCAAACCACCGAGGTGGGCCATGTGGCCGAGGCCGTGCAGTACCGCCGGGTGCTGCGTGCGCCTGCGTAAGCCGCTGCCCCATCAGCCCCGGCGCTGGCCTCCAGGCTCCGGGATCCAGAGCAGAAACGGGGCCGGCCGCCAAGGGGTGCATAAGGGCATGACTTTTCTTTCGTTGGAATCGGCGGGTGCAGGACCGACAATGCAGGCCTGCGCGCTGTTTCCGCACCAGGGGGGGCTATGCCCTTCGGCACTGGCCGTGCGGCCCACCCTGGCGCGCCAGCCGGCCCGTTCGTCCCTGCGGCGCGTGATGCGCCGGGGCGGCTGCCCCTGATTTTCATCCTTGCAAGAAACCATGAGTGCCTTTCTCGAAGAACGCGTTCTGACGGTCCACCACTGGACCGACCGCCTTTTCAGCTTCACCACCACGCGTGATCCCGCGCTGCGGTTCTCGAACGGCCACTTCACCATGATCGGCCTGAAGGTCGATGGCAAGCCGCTGCTGCGCGCGTATTCCATCGCCAGCCCCAACTGGGAGGAGCACCTGGAGTTCCTGTCGATCAAGGTCCCCGACGGCCCGCTGACCTCGCGCCTGCAAAACGTCCAGGTCGGCGACACCATCATCGTCGGCAAAAAACCCACGGGCACGCTGCTCATCGACTACCTGCTGCCCGGCAAAAACCTGTATCTGATCGGCACGGGCACGGGCCTGGCACCCTGGCTGTCCATCGTGCGTGACCCCGAGACCTACGAGCGGTTCGAGAAGGTGGTGGTGGTGCACGGCGTGCGCGAGGTCAACGAGCTGGCCTACCAGGACCTGTTCGAAAAAGAGCTGCCCAACCACGAGCTGCTGGGCGAGATCGTCCGGGACAAGCTGATTTACTACCCCACGGTGACGCGCGAGCCTTTTCGCAACCAGGGCCGCATCACCGACCTGATCCAAAGCGGCGTCTTCCCGGCCAACATCGGCCTGCCGCCACTGGACCCGCTGACCGACCGCGTCATGCTGTGCGGCAGCCCCGCCATGCTGGCCGACCTGAAGACCATGCTGGAAAAGCGCGACTTTGAAGAAGGCAACACCAGCACGCCCGGCGACTTCGTGGTGGAGCGCGCCTTTGTCGAGAAGTGACGCCCGCAGGCGGATGCAGCAGGAAAAGGGATTCGTTACGAATCAACGGCTTACGTAGCTGAACTGTCGAACTTCGCAGGCCTGCAGAGCAACTGCTCATGCGGGTTCATGAGGTTTTGTAACACCGACTACCTACCGGGTACGGAAAGCACAAAGCCCGAACCGTCGTCAGTTCGGGCTTTGTAAGCATGCGTTGAAGGCTGGTTTACTTTTTCTGCGACGGCACATCCGTGCAATTGACGTGCGCAATCTACGCCGCTAAGCCGAAACTCTCATCCAACGTGGGGGGCGGGTGAAAGATCTTGCCGGCGTCCACGGCGTCTGTGCCAATCTCAATAGCCAAAGCGGTGGTTAGTATATCGGTAAATATAATCAGCTTGAGTCCTCATTGCAGCCCCTTCCAACTGGGGTGGATTTCTTCGAACAGCTTCGAGAAATGAATCCGCCCGGTCCATCCCGTCTTTGGTATTCAACCTTCCTGCAGTGTCCCTAATGTACTGGTCGAACTGCTTTTGCCTGTGTCGAGGCAACTGATTATATCCTTCTCGTATTCCATCTAATCTACTTCCCTGCCTCGGCAAATACCAATTAACAGTACTTCTACCAAAATCAACACAATCCCCTAGTGGACCCAAAGGATTTTTGAACGGAAAATTCTCAGCGGGAGAACGCACGTCCCCCCTCTGTCTTTCGGTCACATTGATGGGGCCTCTCCCAAAAACACCAGTTTGAGGAAGCACCAACCCCGAATTTGGAGGCTCGATATTCAAAGCCTTACATTCACTCTTAATAGTAATGTCCATCTTTTCAGCCTCCATCGCTTTAATACGACCGCAAATTAGATTTCTTTACAATCTGCACACGCACTTCATAAAAACATTCCAAATGGCAAACCACTATTTCCAGTTGTCTGCTTTCCGACCTTCAACGTTCTTTCTGGATTGTACGCCCCCTCTTTGGCGTCTGGGCGCCTTGTCTATCCCTCGGTAGCCAGCATCGCCAAACCCGTCCGTCTACTGTCCGTGCAGCAAACTGTTGCTTTCGACTACGTCAGCCGCGTTGCCTGAGGTGCCGATGACGGTGTGCACGAGTCCTGAGTCCGCGTCTACGCCAATGTGGGCCTTCGTGCCAAATGACCTGCGCGGCTTTTCGCGCAGGTCTGCTCGACTGCCGGGTTGGGCTTTTACCTATGCCATGGCACGGAAAACCGACTCGGCACAAAAGTCGGCTCTGGTGATACGGCAATTGAACGGGGCAGCTTCATTTTTTAGGTGGAGATGTCGTGGTTATTACCTGAGACTTGCTACTCAGTTTCGATTCGGAGCACGTGGAGATTGACTGCCCGATGGATGCGAGAAGCCGCGCCCTCTTCATATCTCCGTAGCGAGTGGGTCGCATTGCTGCGTTCTCGGAAGGATCGCCCACGCAGCCAAACCCAGCGATCACGGACGAAATCAACCCCCCAAATAAAGCGGCGGCAGCAATATGCAAGAGGCGGAATACAATAAGCTATCGCCACATCAACACCCAACGCGGTGAAAACTAACGCCATGTTCAGCGGCGACCCGAAGCGCGTAGCGCTGACAGGCGTCCGCCGCAACTGAAGTTAGATCGTACTGCGTAAAATTCTTTTTCGTTGATTATAGATCGGTTGCGCTCGATTTTATTCGGTTCACAGCTATTATTATTATAGCATTCACAGGGCAAAGATCTTGCCCGGGTTCAGGATGTTCTTCGGGTCCAGGGCGCGCTTGATGGCGCGCATCATGTCCACTGCGCCGGTGCCGGTTTCGTCCAGCAGGAACCCCATTTTGTGCAAGCCCACGCCGTGCTCGCCGGTGCAGGTGCCGCCCAGGGACAGCGCCCGGGCGACCAGCTTGTGGTTGAGGTCTTCGGCGATGATGCGCTCCTGGGCGATGTGGGGGTCGAGCAGGTAGCCAAAGTGGAAGTTTCCGTCGCCCACATGGCCGACCAGGAAGTACGGCAGGCCGCTGGCCTCGGCCTCGTCCACCGATGCAAGCAGGCAGTCGGCCAGGCGGCTGATGGGCACGCAGGTGTCGGTGCTGATCGCGCGGCAGCCCGGGCGGCTTTGCACCGCCGCAAAGTAGGCGTTGTGCCGCGCGGTCCACAGGCGGGTGCGCTCCTCGGGCGTGCTGGCCCATTCAAAGGCGTTGCCGCCGAATTCATGGGCGATGTCCTGCACCGCCTCGGCCTGCTCCTTCACGCTCAGGGGCGAGCCGTGGAACTCCATCAGCAGCATGGGTTCTTCGCGCAGGCTGAGCTTGCTGTGCGCGTTGACCATGCGCACGGTGTGGTGGTCAATCAGCTCCACGCGGGCAATTGGCACACCCAGCTGGATGATCTGGATGGTGGTGCGCACCGCGGCCTCGATGCTTGGGAACGAGCAGATGGCCGCGCTCACGGCCTCGGGCAGGGGGTACAGGCGCAGGGTGATCTCCGTCATGATGCCCAGCGTGCCTTCGCTGCCCACCATCAGGCGGGTGAGGTCGTAGCCCGCGCTGCTCTTTTTGGCGCGGGTGCCGGTGTGGATGACTTCGCCGCTGGCCGTCACCACTTCCAGCGCCAGCACGTTCTCGCGCATGGTGCCGTAGCGCACGGCGTTGGTGCCGCTGGCGCGTGTCGCGCTCATGCCGCCAATGCTGGCGTCGGCACCGGGGTCGATGGGGAAGAACAGGCCTGTGTCCTTGATGGCCTCGTTCAGTTGCTTGCGCGTGATGCCGGGCTGCACCGTCACCGTGAGGTCTTCGGCGTTGATGCTGAGCACCTGGTTCATCCGGCTCACGTCGATGCTGATGCCGCCCTGCACGGCCAGCAGGTGGCCTTCCAGCGACGAGCCCGCGCCGTAGGGAATCACGGGCACGTCGTACTGGCTTGCCAGCTTGACGACATCGGCCACGTCCTGCGTGCTTTCGGCAAACACCACGGCGCTGGGGGGCGGGGCCTGCAGCGAGCCTTCGTCCCGCCCATGTTGCTCGCGCACGGCCTGGGCCAGCGAGCATCGCGCGCCAAACCGGCTCTGCAAGGCCTCAATGAGTGCCTGGGGCACATCGCGCAGGTGGATTTGTGGCAACAGGTGGGAGGGGACGGTGGGCGCGTTCATGAGGGGATCCTCGCTGGGGGGATGGGCGCGCCTACAGGCATCGTGTGCCCTGGGCGCGGACGGCTGCGGCGCGGCAACAACAGCGCCATCACGGGTGCCGTGAGGCTCGCTACACTGATTTCAAATTTCACTCTACACAGGGATTGTCATGGCTGCAAGTGTGGGCGCCTGTCTGTCGGGCGCGTGGAACGTGTTCAAGAAAAACGCCATCACGCACATTGTGTGCTCCCTGCTGGTGTCGGTGGTCGGCGGCGTGAGCGCGGGGCTGCTGGCCGGGCCGATGGTGGTGGGCTACATGCGCATGATCGAGCGCGAGGACCGGGGGGAGTCGGTGTCGATCGGCGATGTGTTCCGCGGATTCGACGATCTGGTGCCTGCGCTGGTGGCGGGGCTCATCAGCATGCTGGTGCTGACGCTCGGCTTCGCGGTGTGCTTTATCCCTGGCCTGCTGATCATGGCGCTGCCGTCGGTTGCGCTCTTTTTGGTGGCCCGCGGCGAGCGCGATGGGGTTGCGGCCTTCAGCCGCGCCTGGCAAGCCGTCATCAAAAACCTGGGCTCGGCGTTTTTCTGCGCGTTGGTGCTGAGCGTGGTCGGCAGCGTGGGCTTTTTGCTGTGCTGGGTGGGCGCGCTGGTGACGATGCCGATCACCATGATCGGCATGTTCTATCTGGCGCGCCAACTGGTGGGCGATGAACCCGTTCGCATCGCCCCGCTCTGACGCCCGCGCGCCGGGCGGTGGCTGGCTGCCCCTGTCGGCGGCCCAGCGGTGGCAGCGCCTAGCGCTGGGCCTGGCCGCGCCGCTGGCCATGGCGGCCACGCCCGAGTGGCTGCGCCAGGGGCAAAGCCTGGGTTGTGGCTTTCGGGCGCTGACCGGCCTGCCCTGCCCCCTGTGCGGAGGCACCCATGCCTGCGCAGCCCTGGTGCAGGGCGAGTGGGCCACCGCCTGGGCGGCCAACCCCGGCGCGGTCGCCCTGCTGGTGTGGCTGCTGCTGTGCGCCGCAACGGCGGCCGGTGAGGCTGCAGCGGGCCGCCGCCCGGCCCGCCCGTGGCCGTGGTGGCGGCCGGGCACCCTGCTGGGCCTCGCAGCCATCGTGCTGGCCACCTGGGCGGCGCGGCTGGCCGGGTGGGGCTAAGCGCTCAAGGCCTGTCATCCACAGGGTTCATGGCGCACAATGCGCTGCGTTCCAACCCCGCGCTGCGGCTGCCCGTCTGGGGTGGCCCGCGCCCGCACACCAGCACCACCATGGGTAACCGACTCACACAGATCGCCACGCGCACCGGCGATGCAGGCACCACCGGCCTGGGCAACAACCAGCGCGTCTCGAAAAACAGCCTGCGTGTCCACGCCATGGGCGATGTGGACGAGCTGAACTCGCACATCGGCCTGCTGCTGTGCGAGCCCCTGCCCGACGGCGTGCGCGCGCTGCTGGTGGAGATCCAGCACCAGCTCTTCAACCTGGGCGGGGAGCTGTCCATCCCCGGCTTAGAGCTCCTCACGGCCGACGCCGTGCTGGCGCTGGACGAGGCCCTGGCCGAGCACAACGCCACGCTGCCCAAGCTGCAGGAATTCATCCTGCCCGCGGGCACCCGCGCTGCGGCGCAGGCCCACGTGTGCCGCACCGTGGCCCGCCGGGCCGAGCGCGTGGTGGTGGCGCTGGGCAACGAGGAAGCCATCAACGATGCGCCCCGCCAGTACCTCAACCGCCTGTCGGACCTGTTGTTCGTGCTGGCCCGGGTGCTCAACCGCATGGATGGCGGCGACGATGTGTACTGGAAGAGCGAGCGACTGGCGCGGCAATCTGCTACTGAATAGATAGCTGTTTGGGCACGTGCAGCAAGCGCGGGGTGATGGTTTGACTAGAATTTTGGCCGTGCATCGGCGTCTTGTCTGCCCCGCAGCGACTAGCGCCGGGCGGCAGGCAGTGCCCTGGCTTCGACGGGCTCGGCCCGCACGGGGGGTGTTGTTTATCGGGGCGCGAGCATTGCCACGGTCAGGCGCGACACGCAGGTCAGCTCGCCCGCATCGTTGACCATTTCGATCTGCCACACCTGGGTGGTGCGCCCTATGTGCACCGGCCGGGCGGTGCCCGTGACCCAGCCGCTGGTGGCAGCGCGCAGATGGTTGGCGTTGATGTCCAGGCCCACGCCGCGCCAACCCTCGGGGCACGCGTGGTTGGCGGCGATCGAGCCCAGGGTTTCGGCCAGCACCACGCTCACCCCGCCATGCAGCAGGCCAAAGGGCTGGCAGGTTCGGCGGTCCACCGGGACGCGACCCCGCAGGAAGTCGTCGCCCACCTCGGTGATTTCGATGCCCAGGTGCGACACGGCCGTGTCCTGGCAGTCTGCGTTCAACAGCGCAAGCGTCGTCGTTTTTTTCCAGAGGCTCATGGTGCTCCAGGCAGGAGGGTGGTCAACAGAGATGGCTGACCACTGTAACGGCACCGGCCCGCGCGCGCTGTCATGTCCGCGTCGGCGGGCGCGCGCTCAGGCGCGCATGGTCCCCGTCTCCATGTAGCGCTGGTGCCACGACAGCGCCTCATTGAGCAGGTGCGGCGTGTGCAGGCCTGCCGCGCTGCGCCTGGCGCGGGCCACGTAGTCGTGCAGGGCCGGGCGGAAGTCGGGGTGGGCGCAGTGGTCGATGATGAGTTCGGCGCGCTGCGTGGGCGAGTGGCCGCGCAGGTCGGCCAGGCCGTGCTCGGTGACGATGATCTGCACATCGTGCTCGGTGTGGTCCACATGCGAGGCGAACGGCACGATGCACGAGATGGCGCCGTTTTTGGCCAGCGAGGGGCTCATGAAGATCGACAGGTAGGCGTTGCGCGCAAAGTCGCCCGAGCCGCCGATGCCGTTCATGATGGCTGAGCCCATGATGTGCGTGGAGTTCACGTTGCCGTAGATGTCGGCCTCGATCATGGCGTTCATGGCGATCAGGCCCATGCGGCCGATCAGCTCGGGGTGGTTGCTGATCTCCTGCGGGCGCAGCACGATGCGCTCTTTGTAGAAGTCGATACGCTCGTTGAACTCCTGCAGCGCCGCCGGGCTGAGCGATAGCGCGGTGGCCGATGCGCTTGCCAGCGTGCCCGATCGCAGCATGTCCAGCATGCCGTCTTGCAGCACCTCGGTATAAGCCGTGAGGTTCTTGAACGGCCCCTTGTTCAGGCCCGCCAGCACGGCGTTGGCGATGTTGCCCACGCCGGACTGCAGCGGCAGCAGGTTGGGAGGCAGGCGGCCCTGGCTCACCTCGCGCTGCAGGAAGCCGATGATGTGGCCTGCAATGCGGTGCGATACATCGTCCGGCGGCGCATACACGCTGTTGCGGTCGGGGTGGTTGGTCAGCACCACCGCGATCACCTTGGCCGGATCGCAGCGCAGGTAGGGCTCGCCGATGCGCTCGTCGGGGCGCGTCATCGCAATGGGTTTGCGGTGTGGCGGCCAGTCGGTGCCGTAGTCAATGTCGTGCATGCCCTCCAGCTTGGGGTTTTGCCAGGCGTTCACTTCCAAAATGACCTTGTCGGCCAGTTCCAGCCAGGTTTTGTTGTTGCCCACCGAAGACGAGGGGATCAGCCGCCCGTCCGGCAGCACGCCCGCCACCTCGACCACCGCCACGTCGAGCTTGCCCAGAAAGCCAAACCGCACAAACTGCGCCACATGCGACAGGTGGATGTCCACATACTGCATGTGGCCCGCATTGATCTGGCGGCGCACGGTGGGGTCGGACTGGTAGGGCAGCCGCATCTCGATGCCATCGACCTGCGCCAGCGCACCGTCCAGCTCGGGGGCGGTGCTGGCGCCCGTCCACAGGCCAATCTTGAAGCCATGGCCCTGGGCGTTCAGGGCCTCGATGCGCCGGGCCAGCGCGCCGGGCACCGCCTTGGGGTAGCCCGCCCCGGTAAAGCCGCTCATGCCCACATGGGCGCCCGCCGGAATCAAGGCCGCAGCGGCGTCGGCCGACATGATGCGGGAGAGAAAGTCGGGGTAACGCACCCGGTCGGCGAGGGACATGAAACAGGCTCCGAAAAAAGGGGGTCTGCGCCACGCAGACGAAAGACCCCGCAGGGGTTGCATCCTGGAGTCTGTCGGACTTGGAAGTTGGCGGCTGCAAATTGACCGCAGCAGTCCATTTTTTACCGCCTTTTTGCCCCATCGCCTATGGGGCTGCAAATTCGGCCAAAACCGTCCTGGCTGGGGCCGATTCGCGCTTTCGACCCCCAGTCCGACAGGCACGTCGCGGCCTGGGCCGGAGGGCCCCACCGGGAAGGAATCCACAGCAGGGTGGACGCTGCGTGGGCCGGGGCAGCCGCCTGCCCAGGCGCGACGTTACGATGGCGGCCGCGGGCGAGGGAGCCTGCGCCAGGAGTTCCAAAAATATGATGTCGTCCGTTCCGTCCTGCCCATCGTGCCGCCAGCCCATGGAGGTGCACCGCTTTGCCAGCCACACCGGGCCCGAGCTGGAGCTGGACCTCTGCTTTGGCTGCAAGGGGATGTGGTTTGACCGGCACGAAAGCCTCAAGCTCTCCCCGGCGGCGGTGGCGGGGCTGTTTCGGTTGCTGCACCAACGCCGTGAAGACCAGCATCTTCCCCTTGCATCGACCATGGACTGTCCACGCTGCGTGACCCCGCTGCAAAGGGGCTTTGACGTGGTGCGCAGCGGCCGCTACATGACCTACCGCTGTGCTCGCCAGCATGGTCGCTTCAGCACGTTCTCGTCGTTCATGACCGAAAAAGGGTTTGTGCGCCACATGACGCGCCCCGAAATCGACGACCTGGCCAAGCGCGTGGGTGCCATCTACTGCACCAGTTGCGGCGCGCCGGTGGACATCCGCAAGGACCACGCCTGCCCCTACTGCCGCGCCGCGTTCGCGCTGATCGACCCCCAGGCCGTGGCCGAGGCACTGGAGGGATACGCCGAAGCGGGCGCCCGTGCCCAGGCACAGGCGGCCCCAACGGCCATCGGCGATGCCCTGGTCGCGCTGGAGCGCGAGCGCCACCGTGCCGAGCGCGAACGGCAGAAAAAGACCTGGACCGGGGCCAATGATGCCGACGAGGACTCCATCACCGGCGACCTGCTGGCCGTAGGCGTCGGGCTGGTGTGGGCGATGCTCAAGTCGTCCTGAGGCATCGGCTGCCGCGCTCGCAAGCGCAGGCCGGGCCAAGGTGGCCCAAGCCAGGGGCGGCAATCGAACTTATATGTACACGGGGTGTGGCCAAGTCAAGGTACAGCCACACAAATCGCTCACAATGCGCTCACGATACGCACACAATAGGCGGTTACCAACGCCTTGCAGCATCCACCCGACGTGGCCCGTCACGCTACAGGAGGAGAGTCCCCGTGCAGCCCCTGCCCTTGCGTTCTTGCCGCCCCCGCACCCAGCGCGGGGCCGCGCTGCCTGCTGCCGGCCTGCTCGAGCGCGCGCAGCTTCATGCCGTGCCCAGCACCCTGCTCATACCGCTGGTGGCGCGCGCCCATGGGGGGCGTTATTTTCCGTGGCTGGACTGCCGGGATGCCGTGGCCTCGGACGTGCTGGGGCAGTTGGGCGCAGATGAAAACGCCACGCTGGACGACCTGCGCACGGTGCTTAATGTGCTGTGGCGCACGCGCGCCATCAAGGACGCCGGGCGCGCGTTTTTTGACGAGCATCCACAGGGGCTGGGTGTGAACCTGGGCTGTGGGCTCTCACAGCATTTTCAGTGGCTGGACACCGGGCGCAACCAGTGGCTTGATGCCGACCTGGCCGAGGTGATGACGCTGCGCCAGCGCCTGCTGGCACCGCGCGGGCCGCGCGCGCGCCACGCGGTGGTGAACCTGACGCAGCCCGGCTGGTGGAAACGCCTGGCCCTGCCCCAGCGCGGCGCCTCGCCACAGCCTGTGCTGCTGGTGTGCGAAGGCGTGCTCATGTACCTGGAACCGGCCCAGGTGCAGGCCGTGCTGGCAGAGTTCGCGCAGCACGCGCCGCCCGGTTCGCGCATGGTGCTGGACATGCTCACACGCGCCGCCGTGGGTCAGGCATCGCGCTACGGCAGTGTGGCGGCCACGGGGGCCGAGTTCCGCTGGGGCGTGGGCCGCGCGGTCGATCTGCCACAGGCCCACCCGCGCCTGGTGCTGCTGCGCGAGCAGAGCGTGACGGACTGTTATGGCTGGAGCGGCATCGCGTTTGACGCGATGTGCCGCCCCTGGCTGGGCGCGCCGCTGTACGGCATGGCCACGCTGGGGGTGACGGACGACGTCTGAACCAGCCCGGTCAGGCCCTGGTCGCCTTCTTGCGCGCGGCCCGACCTCCACCCGACTTGCCACGCCGCAGGTGCAGAGCCCAGGTCACCAGCAGCCACAGGTACGCCACCGGCACCGAGCAGGCGGCCAGCCATGGCAGCGACAGGGGCTTCGCCAGGACCGAGCCCGTGGCGGCGATTGCGGCCAGCAACTGGCGCGTGCCGCTGCCCAACGCCGGGTCGGCCCCCGCCTTGCCCCCGTTGGCCATGCGCGACGCCATGAAGGTGAACAACTCCATCAACAGCGCTGCAATGACAAAGCAGGCCAGCAACGCCAGCAACTGCCAAAACGCGCCGCGGTTGCCCTTGGCCAGGAAGACGATGGCGGACAGCAGCACCAGCACGGGCAGCGCCCAGACGAGGAACGGCCAGACAGACAACAGCATTTGCATCGCAGAAAACCAGGGTTGGACGCGCAAGCGCCAATAGCGCAACGGCTGCGGATCATAGACCCAGAGGGGCCCTGGCCCACCATAATGCGTCAAGAAGACCGCAGCGGCGGCGCGTCTTCGGCAGGAGACCATACCCATGACCACAGACCGGCATCCCAAGCGCTTTTCGATGATCCGCGAGTTCCACCTGGCCGACTGGTTCACCCTGGGCAATGCCGTGTGCGGCGTGGGCGCGCTGTTTTCCTCCATGACGTATCTGGAAACCGACGCTGTGCGCCACCTGTACTACGCCTGCGCGCTGGTGCTGGCGGCGCTGGTCTTTGACGTGCTCGATGGCCGCATCGCCCGCTGGCGCCAGAAAAGCTCGGCCATGGGCCGCGAGCTCGATTCGCTGGCCGACGTGATCTCGTTTGGCGTGGCACCGGCCATCATCGCCTATGGCTGCGGCATGCAGGGCTTGTACGACCGGGTGGTGCTGGCGTTTTTTGTGGCCTGCGGCGTCTCGCGTCTGGCTCGCTACAACGTCACGGCCGAAACCTTGTCCGAGGGCACGGGCAAGGTCAAGTACTTCGAGGGCACGCCCATTCCCACCTCCATCGTGCTGGTGGGCCTGCTGGCGCTGGCCGCCTGGATGGGCGCGGTGCGCGAGAACCTGTGGTTTGGCAAAGTGCTGATCGGCGGCTTCACGCTGCACCCGCTGGTGCTGGTGTTTGCGGTGTCGGGCTCGCTGATGATCAGCCGGATCCGCATACCCAAGCTGTGAATTCATCCCCTCGCGCGGGCAAATGCTATGTTTTGTGTAGCACAAATCCATTATGGGACTTGCGTGACCCCGCGAAAATCATGGCAATCTAAGCCGTCGCAGGCTTGCGGTTGACCAGCACCAGTGCCGCCGCCAACCCTGCGGTCATCGGCTTGCCCAGGATGGCGGCGAATTCGCCCACAACCGGCTCTGCCCTGCCCCGCTGCATGGGGCCGCCACGCCAAGCGACACGGCTGCCCACGCCACCCCACGGTACACTTTATGCTTTCCGACACCGGTTCATAGCGTTCCGCACACCCGTTCATGGCCCTCACCGCGGCGGCCCAGTCCCGCACCAGCTTTGACCTCAAGAGCGCCTCGCTGCCCGTGGTGGCCGTGATGCTCAAGACCACCGACGCCGCCCTGTTCGTCAGCGAGATGGCGCAGCGCGTGGCCGATGCACCCGGTTTTTTTGACAACGACCCGGTGCTCATCGACCTGAGCGCCGTGCGCGAAGCCCCTGAGCCCATCGACTTTGCCGCCATCGTGGCCGCCCTGCGCAGCCACAGCACCCTGCCCGTGGCCGTGCGCGGTGGCAGTGCCGCCCAGATGGAGGCCGCGCGCGGCGCGGGGCTGGCCGCCGCGCCGGATGCACCGGCGTCACGCGCGGAACATGCCGCCCCCGCCGAGGTGCGCGAAGTGATCCGTGAAGTCGTGCGCGAGGTCGAGGTGGTGCGCGCAGTGCCCATGGCAGGCCCCGGCACGGTGGTGGTGGACAAGCCGTTGCGCTCAGGCCAGCAGGTGTATGCCCGTGGCGCCGATCTGGTGGTGATGGCCATGGTGAGTTTTGGCGCGGAGGTGATTGCCGACGGCCACATCCACGTGTATGCGCCGCTGCGTGGCCGTGCCATTGCGGGCGCGCGGGGCAATGCCGAGGCGCGCATTTTCAGCACCTGCCTGGAACCCCAGCTCGTGTCGATCGCAGGCATCTACCGCACCACCGAAACCGAACTCCCTGACGCCGTGCGCGGCAAGCCCGCCCAGGTGCGTCTGGAGGGCGAAAAGCTCATCATCGAAGCGCTCCCGTGAAACACCCCCTGTGTCGCCTGGCCCCCTCCCCCGGCGCTCGCCGCGCGGCGTGCCAGCCCCTGCGCGGTGGCGCTGGCAGGCGTGGTCACGGTGCGTGGACTTTGAACACCGATCTTTCATTCAACAGCAACCTTCTCAAGAGACCTTGACACATGGCCAAAATCGTCGTCGTGACCTCCGGCAAAGGTGGCGTGGGCAAGACCACCACCAGCGCCAGCTTTGCCACCGGCCTCGCCCTGCGCGGCCACAAGACTGCCGTGATCGACTTTGACGTCGGCCTGCGCAACCTGGACCTCATCATGGGTTGCGAGCGCCGCGTGGTGTATGACCTGATCAACGTGATCCACGGCGAGGCCAACCTCAACCAGGCCCTCATCAAGGACAAGCAGTGCGACAACCTGTTCGTGCTGGCCGCCAGCCAGACGCGCGACAAAGATGCGCTCACCCAGGACGGCGTGGAAAAGGTGCTCAAGGACCTGGCCGCCATGGATTTCGAGTTCATCGTGTGCGACTCGCCCGCCGGCATCGAAAGCGGCGCCCTGATGGCCATGCACTTCGCCGACGAGGCCCTGCTGGTGACCAACCCCGAAGTCTCCAGCGTGCGCGATTCCGACCGCATCCTGGGCATGCTGGGCAGCAAGACCCGGCGCGCCATCGAAGGCGGCGAGCCCATCAAAGAGCACCTATTGATTACCCGCTACAACCCCAGCCGCGTGCAGGACGGCCAGATGCTGAGCCTGGAGGACATCCAGGACATCCTGCGCATCAAGCTGATCGGCGTGATCCCCGAGTCGGAGGTGGTGCTGCAGTCGTCCAACCAGGGCACGCCCGCCATCCACGCCAAGGACACCGATGTCTCCGAAGCCTACAAGGATGTGATCGACCGCTTCCTGGGCCAGGACAGGCCCCTGCGTTTCATCGAAGCGGAAAGGCCCGGCTTCTTCAAACGCCTGTTCGGGAGCAAATAAGCCATGGCGTCATTCCTCTCCTTTCTTCTGGGCGAGAAGAAAAAAACCGCCAGCGTCGCCAAGGAGCGCCTGCAGATCATCCTCGCGCACGAGCGCAACGGCCGCAACGCGTCCGAGCCCGACTACCTGCCCGCCCTGCAACGCGAACTGGTGGCGGTGATCTCCAAGTACGTCAAGATCAACCCCGAAGACATCAAGGTGCAGCTGGAGCGCCAGGACAATCTGGAAGTGCTGGAAGTCAAGATCGAGCTGCCGGATGCGGTGAGGTGATCTCCCCCTGAGTCGCTTCGCGCCTTCCCCCTCTGCCTCGCAGGGCTGCGCAATGCGGGCAGGGGCACGCCCCCAGCGCGGCAGGGCATCCCTTGCGCGGGGGCCTGGTCTCGACCGCGCCGGTTTCATCGGCTGCGCGTATGGCCATGAATTTTCGGAAGATCACAAGCCATGCTGTCCCATGTGTTCATCGGCGTGAACGATTTTGACCGGGCGATGGCGTTCTACAGCCCCGTGCTGGAGCGCCTCGGGCTGGTGCTGCGTTTCACCGAGTCTGATCGTCCCTGGGCCGGGTGGCAGACCCCCGGGGTGGCGCGGCCGCTGTTGCTCATCGGTCGGCCCTCTGATGGCCAGCCCGCCGCGCCGGGCAACGGCGCCATGAACGCGCTGCTGGCTGCCAATCGCGCCACGGTGGACGCCGTGCATATGCTGGCCCTGCAACACGGCGGTCGCTGCGAAGGCCCGCCGGGGCTGCGGCCCGAGTACCACGCGCACTACTACGGGGCGTATTTCCGTGACCCCGAGGGCAACAAGCTTTGCGTCTGCTGCCACGGCGAGGCCTGAGTCTGCCCGGCCGCTGTCGTCAGCGCGCGTGTTTGGCGAACTTGCCCGCAAACGCCCGGGCGATGCTCAGCCCGCGCTGCCCCGGCACCACGGTGGCGGTCTGTCCTGCGGCAAGGGTGCCGGGCCGGTCCACCGCCAGGTAGTACCCGCAGTTGCCAGCCAGGGCCATGGCCCGGCCTGCCCCGGCAAAGCCCATCACGGCGTTGAACTTTGAACACGGCTCGCGTGGGGCCGTCACGCGCAGGACGCAATCGGGGAAATGCCATTCGTCGCCCGCAAACACCTCATGTTCCAGCGGGCCATCCACCGTGAGGTTCTCGCCCACAAAGCCGGGTGGCAGGGTTTCGTCGAACAGGCTCACGCCGTGCTCGCGGCGCTGGGCCTGCCAGAACGCGTAGTGCGCGGCAGGGTAGGCATACACCGCCTTTTGCAGGCCGCCGTGCAGGCTTGTCTCGGCCTGCTCGTCGCCCAGCAGCCCCAGCGGCCCGACGGGGATCGCACCCTCTACGGGCTGCTTGCCGATGCCGGACAGGAGGGTCCGCCCGCCCACCCGCAGGCGGCGGACACGGCCCAGGTTGATGCTCCGGACGTGCAACACCACGGCGCGGTTACAGGGGGTGCTCGGTATAGAACTTGCCGCCGTGGTACAGCAGGGGCGGCACGCCGCTGCGGTGGTTGCAGCGCTCCACTTCGCCCACAAAAATCACGTGGTCGCCTTCTTCATACCGGCTGCGGCTGAAGCATTCAAACGTGGCCACCGTACCGGCCAGCACAGGCGCGTCGCTGATGCCACGGCTGTGTTCCACGCCCGCCCAGCGGTCGGCACTGCGCGATGCAAAGCGCTCGGCCAGGGTTTTCTGGTCGGCTGCCAGGACGTTGATGGCGTAGTGCAAGCCGTTGGCAAATACCGGCATCGATGCTGCCGCGCGCGACAGGCTCCACAGCACCAGCGGCGGATCCAGCGAGACGGAGTTGAACGAGTTGATGGTGATCCCGATCAGCTCACCCTGTGCATCGCGCGCCGTGACAACCGTGACGCCGGTGGCAAACATGCCCAGCGCATCGCGGAATTCACGGGTGGAGAAGCTGGGCGGGCGGGCGAGGACGGGGCGCGGCAGGGAAGGGTTCACAAAAGCGAGGCTGCTGGGCAGCGTTGGACTGTGTCAACATTATGGTGCGCCGCACTCGGATGCGCTCTGGCGGGGTTAACCTCCCTGCCAAGCCTGACAACCTTTCCAAGCCCTCCAAGCCCCCGCATGCCCTCCATCCCCCATTTCACCAGCCTCGGCTCCGGGCCTGTGGTGCTGATGCTGCACGATGCCGACGGTGACCACCTCACATTTGCCCCGCAGGTCGAGAGCCTGGCGGGTGCCGGCTATCGCGCCGTGGCCTGGGACATGCCGGGCTACGGGTACAGCGCGCCGGTGGAGCCCTACACCTTCAAGGCGCTGGCCGCCAGTTGCTCGGCCCTGATCGACGCGCTGCAGGCCGCGCCTGTGGTGCTGATCGGCCACGGCATGGGCGCGATGGTGGCTCTGGAGACGGCCCTGCGCCAGCCGCAGCGGGTGCGTCGCCTGGTGCTGTGTGCGGGCGGGCCCGCGCTGGACGCGCAGGCGGTGCACGACTGGGTGGCGCCGCGGCAGGCCGCCCTGGAAACCCTGCACGCGGGCGGCAGCATGGCGCAGCTGGCCCAGGCGCTGGTGCCCAGGTTCATCGGCACCGAAGCACTCGCGCAAGGCGTGCAGCTGGCGGTGCATGCGCTGGGCCGCGTGTACCCGGGGGCCTACCGGCGCGCGCTGGATGCACTGCCCACGTTTGACCGCCGGGCCCACGAGCTGCAAAGGTTTGCCGCGCCCGTGCTGTTGCTCGGTGGCGCCACCGACCGCTGCACGCCGCCCGCTGCGCTGGAGGCACTGGCCCAGGTCTTGCCGGATGCCGTGCATGTGAGCCTGCCGCAGGTGGGCCACTGGCCCCAACTGGAAAGCCCCGAGGCGTTTGACGCCGCGCTGCTTGACTTTCTGGCCGAAAGGCGGGTGCTGCATTGAGCTCCACGCACACGCCCGACACGGTCCGGCCACCGGCGGGCGCATCGCCCGCCATGATGGTGGCGCTTGGCTTGCTGGCGGCGGTGTCCGTGGCCGGGGCGCTGTGGGTGCCCTGGCAGCTTTGGCCGACATCCAAGACCCACAACGGCGTCCATGGCTTGCAACCCGAGGTGCCGCCTGCGTTGGGCAGCAGTGGCAAGACTCTCCCTGCCCCGGCGGTCGTTTCCGCACACCCCTCCACGGCTGACGGCCCGGCGCCCCCTGCGGTCGTGGCAAAGCCCCCGCCGAGCGTGGACGAGGCAGCAACAGCCTGCGCGCTGCTGCAGCCGCGCCTGCCGGGCGTCTCGCGCGCCCAGTGCCTGGCCGCGCAGTTGCGCGCCAGCGGAGCCCTCTCGCGCGAGGGCACGCCGTTGTACTGGCGCGATGTGCGCCAGCCGGCCGTAGTAGCGGCCTCCATGAATGGCGCCGGGCCTCGCGCAGAGCCGCTGCGCGTGCTCGTGGTGGGGGCCATCCACGGGGATGAACTGACCGCCGGATCGCTGGCGCTGCGCTGGGTCGGCATGGCCGAGAGCGAAAGCGCCGGGATGCTGCCCGGGGCACCGCAGCGCACGGATGCCATGGCCGCCACGCAGCCTGCGCCGGTGCACTGGCGCTTTATCCCGGTGCTCAACCCCGACGGCTTGCTGGCCCCCAAGCCCACCCGCGTGAATGCGGGTGGGG
>JBKCTS010000146.1:0-1435 GCA_046318695.1 Acidovorax sp. | reverse complement strand
CGTTCAGGCAGTGTCGACCTGATCGTCGTGGACTCCGTCGCCGCGCTCGTCCCCAAGGCTGAAATCGAAGGCGAGATGGGCGACAGCCTGCCGGGTCTGCAAGCCCGTCTGATGAGCCAGGCGCTGCGCAAGCTGACTGGCACCATCAAGCGCACGAACTGCATGGTCATCTTCATCAACCAGATCCGCATGAAGATCGGCGTGATGTTCGGCAGCCCGGAAACCACCACCGGCGGCAACGCGCTGAAGTTCTACGCCTCGGTGCGCCTGGACATCCGTCGCACCGGCAGCATCCAGAAGGGCGACGACGCCATCGGCAACGAGACCAAGGTCAAGGTGGTCAAAAACAAGGTGAGCCCACCCTTCAAGACAGCCGAGTTCGACATCCTCTTCGGCGAAGGCATCAGCCGAGAGGGCGAAATCATCGACATGGTCGTGACGGCGAAGATCGTGGAAAAAAGCGGCGCCTGGTACGCCTACAACGGCGAAAAAATCGGCCAGGGCCGCGACAACGCCCGCGAGTTCCTCCGCGAAAACCCCGACCTAGCCAGAGAGATTGAAAACAAGGTCCGCGAGCAACTGGGCATCGCCCTGTTGCCATCCGCACTGGCGACAGCCGGTGCGGATGCCGAGGCGTAAGCCGAGGAGCACCGCAGTTTCGGTAAAACAAGGTGCGAGAGCAGCTGGGCATCGCCCTGCTGCCACCAGCACTGGCAACAGCCGGTGCTGGTGACGAGGCGTAGCCGAGTGCGGCCGCAGTTTCGGTAAAACAAGGTCCGCGAGCAACTGGGCATCGCCCTGTTGCCAGCCGCACTGGCGACAGCCGGTGCGGATGCCGAGGCGTAAGCCGAGTACGGATTCGGGGCCGTGATTTCTATACCAAAATGCCAAGTTGCGCTCTTTCGTAAACACTTTGCAGCTATTATTTTTATAGCATTCAGAATCCATGGGGTTCACATCACTGTCGCTCAAGGGCCGTGCCCTGCGCTTGCTCAGCCAGCGCGAACATTCTCGCGATGAGCTGCGGCGCAAGCTTGCGCGGCACGTGCAGGAAGGGGACGACCTGGACGCCGTGCTGGACGATCTGCAAGCCCAAAATTTCATCAGCGAGGCCCGGGTGGTGGAGTCCACCGTGCACCAGCGTGCCGACCGCCTTGGCGCGGCCCGCATCCGCCAGGCCTTGCAGGCCAAAGGCATTGCGCCAGCCCTGGTGCAACAGGCCGTGGCAAGCCTGCATGACACCGAGTTCGCACGCGCCCATGCGCTATGGGCCCGCCGGTTTGGCGCACTGCCCGTCGATGCCAGAGAACGCGGTCGGCAGGGCCGGTTTTTGCTGACGCGGGGGTTTTCGGGTGACGTGGTGCACCGCGTCTTGCGAGGGGACGTTCCCGACGACAGCGCGGCCAACCCGTGATCCTAAAAACGGCAGTTGGAT
>JBKCTS010000145.1:0-1542 GCA_046318695.1 Acidovorax sp. | reverse complement strand
AGCTCAAGCAGGGCGAGCAGGAGAAGCTCCTCAAGATGGAGGAGAACCTGCACAACCGCGTGATCGGCCAGCACGACGCGGTCATCGCGGTCAGCGACGCGGTCCGGCGCTCGCGGGCCGGCCTGTCGGAGGCGAGCCGCCCGCTCGGCTCCGTCCGCTTCGGCGGCCCCACCTGCGTGGGCTCGAGCGAGTTGTGCAAGGCGCTGGCGGGCTTTTTGTTTGACAGCGAAGACCACCTGGTGCGCATCGACATGAGCGAGTTCATGGAAAAGCACTCGGTGGCCCGCCTGATCGGTGCGCCGCCCGGCTATGTCGGCTACGAAGAGGGCGGCTACCTGACCGAAGCCGTGCGCCGCAAGCCCTACAGCGTGCTGCTGCTCGACGAGGTGGAAAAGGCGCACCCCGACGTGTTCAATGTGCTGCTGCAAGTGCTTGACGATGGTCGCCTGACCGATGGCCAGGGCCGCACGGTGGACTTCAAAAACACCGTGATCGTGATGACCAGCAACATCGGCTCGCACCTCATCCAGGCCATGGTGGGGCAGGACGCACAGGACATCAAGGATGCGGTGTGGGGCGAACTGAAGAACCACTTCCGCCCCGAGTTCCTCAACCGCATTGACGAGACCGTGGTGTTCCACGCGCTGGACGCGCAGCACATCGCCTCGATTGCCAAGATCCAGCTACAACTGCTGCAAGCCCGTCTGGCCCGGATGGATTTGGAGCTGAAGGTGTCCGACACGGCCTTGGCCGAATTGGCCAAGGTGGGTTTCGATCCGGTGTTTGGTGCGCGGCCGCTCAAGCGGGCCATCCAGCAGCGCATCGAGAATCCGCTGTCCAAGCTCTTGCTGGAAGGGCGCTTTGCGCCCAAGAGCGCGATTGCGGTCACGGTCAACCCGGTGCTGGAGCCGGGGGTGTTCCAGTTCTCCTGAGGGCTGGACTCAAGGGTGTGAGGCGGTGGCGGGTGCGGCCACCGTGCCCCGCCCGCCTTTGTGAACAGGAGTTGTAGCGTGAATGACGTTGTTGCCGGCATCGCCCGGTTGCTGGTGTGGCTTGTGGCTGCGGCTGCTGGGCTGGTGATGGTGGCAAGCCTTGCGGTGGCCGCGCTGGTGCTGGCGGTCGCGTGGGGCCTGCGCGCCGGATGGGCGCGGCTCATGGGCCGCCCCATCAACCCCTGGGTGATGCGCATGGATCCGCGAGCGGGCTTTGGCACCGTGTTCCGTTCTGCCCGGTGGTCGGCCACGACCCGGTCTGGCCGGGTGGCCCCGGAAGAAGCGGTTGCGGGCGCTGCGCCTTCGCGGCGCGGCGGTGTGCTGCCGGGCGCGCAGGAAGTGACGGACGTTGAGGCACGGCAGGTGCGCTAACGGCCGCCTTCGCGCACCTGCATCCCCCAAGGGAACCTCTGCATAACTCCCTGCGGTCTGCGCTGGCGCGGGCTCGGGCAGTCCACGGTGTTGCTTTTCGTGCCAAGAGCCAGGCTATTGGCTGCAAAAAGCGCCTTGTGGCCTATCCCAATCCACACCAGCGCATCCTCGCGAGGGT
>JBKCTS010000144.1:0-3757 GCA_046318695.1 Acidovorax sp. | reverse complement strand
GGCCGACGCGGGGCTGCTCACCGGCACCGACATGCCGCCCACCCTGTATGCCGACATGGGCGGCGCGCTGATGGCCAGCGAAGCGGTGCTGCAGGCGCTGCTGCAGCGCACGCACACCGGCACCGGCGCATGCATCGAAGTGGCACTGGCCGACGCCGCTGCCTGGCTGGCCCAGCCGCGCGACTGGGGCCTGACCACGCCCTCGGGCGACGTGGGTGGCCACCACGCGGGCTACCGCATCTACCCCTGCGCCGATGGCCGCGTGGCCGTGGCGGCGCTGGAGCCGCACTTCGCCGCCCGGCTCTGCGCCGCGGCCGGTTCGCCAGCCACCGGAGACCCGCAGGTGCTGCGCGCAGCCGCCACGCACGAGGCCATTGCCCGTTTTCTGCGCGGCCAGACACGCGCGCAGCTCGACGCGCTGGCCGTGGCGCACGACATCCCGCTGCACACGCTGGCCTGACACGGCCCTGGTTGTTGGGCATCCAACTGCCGTGTTTAGGTTCAACGCTTGCAGTCCCACCGCCCCCTGGCGCGGTGCCCAGGCAAGTCGCGCATTGCACAATGGCACCCATGACCTCCTCCATCGCCGACCTTCGCAAAAGCTACGAGCGCGCCGAACTCAACGAAGACGCCTCGCACCCCGCCCCCCTGCAGCAGTTTGACCAGTGGCTGAACGAAGCCATCAGCGCCGAAGTGCCTGAGCCCAACGCCATGACGCTGGCCACGGTGGGCGGCGACCTGCGCCCCAGCACGCGCGTGGTGCTCATCAAGGGCTATGACGCGCGCGGCATTGTCTGGTTTACCAACTACGACAGCCGCAAGGGCCGCCAGATTGCGGGCAACCCCTACGCCGCGCTGCAGTTCCACTGGGTGGAGCTGGAGCGGGTGGTACGCATCGAGGGCGTGGTGGAAAAGGTGAGCGACGAGGAAAGCGACGCGTACTTTCACAGCCGCCCGCTGGATTCGCGCATCGGCGCCTGGGCCAGCCCGCAAAGCCAGGTCATCAGCGGCCGCGGCGTGCTGGTGGCCAACGCCGCCAAGTACGGCGCGCAGTTCATGCTGCAGCCCCCTCGCCCGCCGCACTGGGGTGGCTACCGCCTCAAGCCCGACCAGTGGGAGTTCTGGCAGGGCCGCAAAAGCCGACTGCACGACCGGCTGCGCTACCGGCTCGACAGCGGCCACTGGGTGCGCGAGCGCCTGGCGCCCTGAACCCTGGCAGCCCCTTGGCAGTGGCCACTGCGGGCAGCCCGCCACCCACGGGCAGGCATCGGCCGCGTGGGCGCGCCGCAAGCGTCGGTCGTCTCAGACGCCGGACAAAGTCGCTCTCTCAGGTTTCCAGCAAACGATGGCCTATGAAACACCTTTCTGAGAAGGCGATGCAGCGCAGGCACAATGCGTTCAGAAGGTTCTGGAAAGTCGTCCCCGCCTGAGGATAGGCGCAACGGCGAGATTCGGGCAGATCATGCGGCTCTGATCTCGCTCAGTAGATCGGGGTGACGATCCAGCAGCTTGAACAGCTTGACCAGGGCCAGCGGTGGCTTGGTTTTGCCGTTCTCGTAGCGCGAGAACGCATTGATACCCCCACCGAAGATTTCGGCGGCTTCGCGCTGGTCAAGATCGAGCTTTTTACGCACGTTTGCAATGAAGCCCGGATCGACGATGGCCGCATTCACCTGCTTGGAGAAAACGCGCATTTCTTGCATGACTCGGTTCGACTCCGCCGCATCCAGGATCGACTCGGCGCAGGCTGGGCAGAAATCGCCCGTCACTGCTGCAATGACGGTTGTTTCACCTTTATAGGTATAGGACAGGTCACGGGTGTCGTGGATGAGTTCCGCAGCGCCGCAAACAGGGCATTTCATGGTCATAGCTCCTTGAAGGACACGATCAGTACGCCATCCATGACCGTCAGCTTCAGGTACACGTCGCCCGCCTGCGTGCGGGGGCGGTACACGTCTTGCCATACCGTGTGATCGGCGTGGGTGGTCATGCTCTTGTAAAAGTCTGCTGGTCTGAGTGCCATCACCACCGCCAGCATGTCGGAAAAGGCAAGGCCCAACTCCATTGCGCCGCTACGCGCCGCGTGCGTGGTGCGTACCTTGCCAGCCTCCACCAAGGCTTTGACGACGGGCAATTTGCAATGAGGGGTTGGCTTCTCCACCGACGCATATTAACCAACTTGGTTTATTTTTGGCAAGTTGGTTAGGCAAAACAACCCGGAGCGCGGACCGAGCGACCGATGTTTACTGATATCGGAGGCGCGCCCCTACACCACCCAGCGCGTCACCGCCACGATCACCACAGGCATCGTCACCAACCCCAGCGCGGTGGACACCGCCACGCTGGCGGTCACCTCGTCTTCGGCCACACCATAGCGCTGGGCAAACAGGAACACGTTGGCACCCACCGGCAGCGACGCCGCCACGATCATCACCGCCAGCGGCAAGCCCGACAGGCCCAGCGCCCAGCCCAGCGCCGCCAGCACCATGGGATGCGCCACGCACTTGACCAGCGCAATGCGCAGCGCTGCCCTGAACTGGCGGCCCACTTTGGTAAAGGCCAGCGTCACGCCCACCAGCAGCAGCGCCATCCGGCCCAGCGCCTGACCGAGCAGCAGCAAGGGCTTGTCCACCGCCTGCGGCACCACCAGCCCGGTCTGGGCAAACAGCAGGCCCGCGATGATGGGCAGAGGCACCGGGTGCAGGATGCCATTGCGCACCGCCTGCAGCACCGTGCGCCACAGGGCCTGCTGCGGCCCGCCCAAGCGGCCCGCATGCTCGCGCGCAGCGGCCAGCTCAAACACCACCGTGGCCGCGGTCAGCAAGATGAGCGAGTGCACCGAGATCAGTGTGAACAGCGTGACCAGCCCAACATCGCCAAACACCAGGCCGACCAGCGGCACGCCAATCATCAGCGTGTTGCTGAAAGTGTTGGCCAGCGCCCGCGCCGCAGCCAGGCTGGAAAAGCCCTGCGCCGCCAGCGTGGCCGCATACACCAGGCCAAACGCCACAAAGTAAATGCCCACCGGGCCAAAGTCGAGGTTCTCGATGTGCACCGTGCTCATGGTGCGAAACAGCAGCGCGGGCGTGAGCACCATGAAGACAAGGTTGGACAGGTCTTTCACCGCCTCGGCACGGATCCAGCCGCGCCGCCCCACCAAAAAGCCGATGGCAATAAACAGGATAACCGGCAGCAGCGAGGCGAAAACAGGGGAGTTCAAGACAGGTCAAACGCGCGACCTGCCCTGCACCGGTAGCACATGCGCTGCGCGGGGGCCGCTGCCGGGCCCACGCGGCGTATGGTCCTGAACCGCCAGCGAGATCTGCACGCGCTTTGAGAGAAAGCAACGATGTGCGATTTTGACCGAAGTGGCAAAGTGCATGGGCAGCAGAGCATGCGCGCAAGCGGCAGCCCACAAGCTACGCCCGGCCACATCCAAAGCCCCGTCCCGCCTTGCGGCTTCGCGAGACCCCAGCCGCCCGCACGCTGGCTTGGGCTGGGCCCAAAGCGCAACTCGCGCATCGGAAGCCGACTGCCTTTATCTGATGGTCACCGGGGCAAGATACCTTGCTTGGGGCTGTTGTGCTTCAGGTTTGGCATCGCCCTGTCTTCTGGCTGCAAGTGTTCGTGTCTCGTTCCCATTTGAGTACATTACCCTCGGTGAGGGTGTTGCACTTCAGATTTGAGGCCGCCCCCTCAAACAAATCCAACTACTTTCCAAAAAGCGAATGAAAGCAATCGTCTAAAGACCCACCAT
>JBKCTS010000143.1:0-1174 GCA_046318695.1 Acidovorax sp. | reverse complement strand
TCAACCCTGTTGCACTTGGAACTTGAAACCGCCCTGTGATTTCATAAGGAGTATCTATTTAGCTCCAGAAGCCCCATTGATACTGTGATTTCATCTAGCAACGGTATCCGATTGGCTCTCCCCGGTGTTCTTGCTCACGACATCCCCATACGTCACTGGCGGCGTAACCACCGCTTGCTGCAGCAAGCGATAAAAAAGCATCCCGCGTGAGCTGGATGTGCGCCGGTTGAAGCGGAACACGAATTCATCGAGATAGGCATCCAGGTGCTCGGGTTGCACAGAACCGTGGTGCGTTCCCAGCACCCAGCGCTGTACCAGCGAGGCGACCCGGTGCACCCCCGCCATGGAGACATGGGCAGGTATGCCTGAGCCGAGCATGACGGTGCGCTGGTGGGTGTACCCCAGCTCTCCCAGTGCGCGGTACGCCGCCGAACCATCCGTTCGCACCTGGGCTCCGGGCTCGACCACCTCCTGCACGAAGGGGATGACGTGCGTGGCGGAGTCCCGGTCGATGCGGCGCAGGCGAATGCGCCCAACTCCCTTGGGCTCCACGATCTCCACCGCCATGACCATCAACACTTTGGTGGTGCTGCTCTTGCGCCCTGCAGGGGTGGCGGGATTTTTGCGATCCGTAATGGACAGGTACGTTTCATCCACCTCCACCAGCCCCTTGAGCTTGTCCCGGCCCGGACGAACCATGGCGCGTCGGAACCGGTGCAGCATGGTCCAGGCGGTCTGGTAGCTCCCCAAACCCAGTACGCGCTGCAGCCCCAGGGCGCTCACGCCTTGTTTCTGATTGGTCAGGTACCAAGCTGCAGCCAGCCATACACGCAGCGGTGTGCGCGTCTTGTCGAAGATGGTCCCAGAGGTCACTGTACTTTGATGCTGGCATACCCGGCACATCAGGCGGGTGCGGCTGGCGCGGTACACATCACCTGCGTTGCCGCAACGCGGGCAGACGAAGCCTTGGGGCCAGCGAAGCTTCTCCAGGAACGCCTGGCAGGCCTCTTCGGTGGCAAACCAGTCAAGAAATTCGTTCCAGGTGCGGGGGTAGTCCTGCCCGGGTGTTGGCGTTAGCATCTGGGTTTCCATCCAGCCATTCTGACGTCACTGGAGCTAAATAGATACCCCTTACGCATGTCCAGCAGATTCACAAAGAAGTCGTTACTCAGCG
>JBKCTS010000142.1:0-12682 GCA_046318695.1 Acidovorax sp. | reverse complement strand
GGCCACGACATCGCGCGCACTGGCCGGCAGGGCTGCGACGAGGCCAGCGAGTAACGCAGCAAGGTGGAGTGCCGCCATGAACGTGCTCAGTACACCAGCCGCTCGGGCCGGATTTCCTGAAGGATCGTGGTGGCGATCTCCTCGATCGACTTGGTGGTGGTGGACAGCCAGCGTATCCCTGAGCGGCGCATCATGGCCTCGGCCTCCGCTACCTCGTTGCGGCAGTTGGCCAGGTCGGCGTACTTGGAGTTGGGGCGGCGCTCGCTGCGGATTTCGGACAGGCGTTCGGGGCTGATGGTCAGGCCAAAGATTTTTTTCTGAAACGGCACCAGCGCCGCCGGAAGCTGCCGGCGCTCGAAGTCTTCGGGGATGAGCGGGTAGTTGGCCGCCTTCAGGCCGCACTGCATCGCCAGGTACAGGCTGGTGGGGGTTTTACCGCTGCGGCTCACACCCACCAGGATCACGTCGGCACTGGCCAGGTCGCGGTTGCTTTGGCCGTCGTCGTGGGCCAGGCTGAAGTTGATGGCCTCAATGCGGTCGTTGTATTCCTTGCTGCGGCTCACGTCCGAAAACCGCCCCACCCGGTGGTGAGACTTGATGCCCAGCTCTTCCTCCAGCGGGTTCACAAAGGTGCCGAACATGTCCAGCAGCATGCCTTTGCAGCCCTCCTGGATGACTTTGAGCACTTCCATGTTGACCAGCGTGGTGAAGACGATGGGCTTCTTGCCCTCGACCTCGGCCGTGTGGTTGATCTGCCGCACGGCCTGGTAGGCCTTGTCTGCGGTGTCGATAAAGGGCAGCCTCACATGGCGGGGCTTCATCTCGAACTGCGCCAGGATGGCGTTGCCGAAGGTTTCGGCGGTGATGCCGGTGCCGTCCGAGACGAAAAATACGGTGCGCGAATGCATGGGAGCCCTTTTTGAAAGTGTCAGCCCGTTGCCAGAAGCCCGGGCCTACAATTACTTTGATTATCCAAATTCTCACCATGCACTGCGTCGGCCCACAACCACAACGACAAAGCCCCAGGCCGTGCATGGCCGCCTGCCAGAGCTCATCCATAGCCCGGCACGCAGACCCGGTTTCAACTTCTGGAGCTTTCCCATGTCTGCACTTTTCAGCCCGACCGCCCTGGTCGTACCGTTTGAAAACCTGAGAATGACCGACGTCGAGGCGGTAGGCGGCAAAAACGCCTCCCTCGGCGAGATGATCTCTGAGCTGCCCGAGGGCGTGCGCGTGCCCACGGGCTTTGCCACCACCGCCCACGCGTTTCGCGAGTTCCTGAAATTTGACGGCCTGTCCGAGCGCATCAGCGCCAAGCTCAAGAGCCTGGACACCGAAGACGTGCGCGCTCTTGCACAGGTGGGCGCTGAAATTCGTGCCATGGTCGAGGCCCAGCCCTTCCCGGCCGACCTGCAAAAAGCCATTGCCGACGAGTTTGCCAAGCTGAGCGCCGGCAACCCCAGCGCATCTTTCGCCGTGCGCTCGTCCGCCACTGCCGAGGACCTGCCCGACGCATCGTTTGCCGGCCAGCAGGAAACCTTCCTGAACGTGGTGGGCATCGAGGAAGTGATGCACAAGATGAAGGAAGTGTTCGCTTCGCTGTATAACGACCGCGCCATTTCGTACCGCGTGCACAAGGGTTTCGAGCACGACGTGGTGGCCCTGTCGGCCGGTGTGCAGCGCATGGTGCGCTCCGACCTGGGCGCGGCCGGCGTCATGTTCACCATTGACACCGAATCGGGGTTCGAAGACGTGGTCTTCATCACCAGCAGCTACGGCTTGGGCGAAACGGTGGTGCAGGGCGCCGTCAACCCCGACGAGTTCTATGTGCACAAGCCCATGCTCAAGGCCGGCAAGAAAGCCGTGATCCGCCGCAACCTTGGCTCCAAGCTGATCCAGATGGTGTTCTCCACCGCTCAGGAGAAGGCTGCCACTGGCAAGCTGGTCAAGACCACGGACGTGCCCACCGAGCAGCGCAACCGCTACTCGCTGACCGACGCCGATTTGGAACAACTGGCGCACTATGCGCTGGTGATCGAGCAGCACTACGGTCGCCCCATGGACATCGAGTGGGGCAAAGACGGCACCGATGGCCAGCTCTACATCCTGCAGGCCCGCCCCGAGACCGTGAAAAGCCAGGCCAAGGGCCAGGCCGAGATGCGCTACAAGCTCAAGGGCCACGGCACCGTGCTGGCCGAGGGCCGTGCCATCGGGCAGAAGATCGGCACCGGCCCCGTGCGCCTGGTGCACAACATTTCCGAGATGGACAAAGTCCAGCCCGGCGATGTGCTGGTGACCGACATGACCGATCCCAACTGGGAGCCGGTGATGAAGCGCGCGAGCGCCATCGTCACCAACCGCGGCGGCCGCACCTGCCATGCCGCCATCATTGCCCGCGAGCTGGGCATCCCCGCCGTGGTGGGCTGTGGCGACGCCACTGAACGCCTGAAGGACGGCACGCTGGTCACCGTGAGCTGCTCCGAGGGCGACACGGGCAAAATTTATGACGGCCTGCTCGAAACCGAAGTCACCGAGGTCCAGCGCGGCGACATGCCCGCCATCAAGACCAAGATCATGATGAACGTGGGCAACCCCCAGCTGGCATTTGACTTCTGCCAACTGCCCAACGAAGGCGTGGGTCTGGCCCGGCTGGAGTTCATCATCAACAACAACATTGGCGTGCACCCCAAGGCCATCCTGGACTACCCGCAGATCGATGCCGACCTGAAGAAGGCGGTGGAATCGGTGGCCCGTGGCCATGCCAGTCCCCGTGCCTTCTACGTGGACAAGGTCGCCGAAGGCGTGGCCACCATTGCTGCGGCTTTCTGGCCCAAGCCCGTCATCGTGCGCCTGTCGGATTTCAAGTCGAATGAATACCGCAAGCTCATCGGCGGCAGCCGTTATGAGCCCGAGGAAGAAAACCCGATGCTGGGCTTTCGCGGCGCGGCCCGCTACATCAGCCAAGACTTCGGCGAAGCCTTTGCGATGGAGTGCGAGGCACTCAAGCGCGTGCGCAACGACATGGGCCTGACCAACGTGCAGGTGATGGTGCCCTTTGTTCGCACGCTGGGCCAGGCCGAGCGCGTGACCAAGCTGCTGGCCAGCCACGGTCTCTCGCGCGGCAAAGATGGCCTCAAGATCATCATGATGTGCGAAGTGCCAAGCAACGCAATCCTGGCGGACCGGTTCCTGGAGTTTTTCGACGGGTTCTCCATCGGCTCCAACGACCTGACCCAGCTCACGCTGGGCCTGGACCGCGACTCGGGCCTGGAGCTGCTGGCGCAGGACTTTGACGAGCGCGACCCTGCTGTGGAGGCGCTGATCCACCAGGCCATCAAGGCATGCCTGGCGCAGGGCAAGTACATCGGTATCTGCGGGCAGGGCCCCAGCGACCACCCTGATTTTGCCCAGTGGCTGGCGCGCGAGGGTATCTCCTCGATTTCGCTCAATCCCGACAGCGTGATGGCCACCTGGCAGCAACTCGCTGCGGGCTGACCGCAACACTGCCTGCCTGCCCGGCGCTCCCGTCGTCCCGGTACCCGCAATGCAGCAGCCGCCCGCTCCCAAGCTGCTGCGCCAGTCGCACGACGCAGAGATGGCGGGTCCGTTTCCGCCCGACCTGCACGACGTGCGGCACCTGCGGCTCAAGGCATGCTTGCTGCTGGTGTGGGCTGTTGTGTCGTTCGGGGCGGCCTACTTTGCGCGCGATTTGCAATTCGTGATGGCCGGTGGCTGGCCGTTTGGCTATTGGGTCGCGGCGCAGGGGGCCGTGCTGGTGTTTATCGTGATCGTGGCGGTGTACGCCTGGGCCATGAATCATTTCGAGCGCCAGGATGCCCGCCGTGTTGCCAATCAGGCAGCCGCATTAACGGCCTCCGTCAACGCCGAGGCGGCGGCGCCAGCTCCAGGCATGGTGGGCAGTACCGGCAGCGATCCCGACCCTGCTCAAGCCACCCGCAGGGCGCAGCCCGATGCCTGAGCCAGGCAAAGCCAGCGTGCTGGCCCAAGAGCGTGCGTACCGGTGGCGCCTGCATCGCATTCTGGCGCTGTATGTCCTGGGGGTGCTTGCGTTTTTGGCGCTGCTCACCTGGGCCGAGCGCCAGGGCCTGTCGCGCAACTGGATCGGGCCGATCTTCCTGTTCCTGACCGTCATGGTGTACGCCGGCATCGGCGTATATGGCCGCACCTCCGACCCTGAAGAGTATTACGTGGCAGGGCGGCGCATTCCGCCGGTGTACAACGGCATGGCCTCGGCGGCCGACTGGATGAGCGCTGCGTCGTTCATCAGCTTGTCGGGCGCGCTGTACCTGCAGGGTTTTGCGGGTACGCCCGGTCAGGCGGGCGGGCTGGCCTACCTTCTGGGGTGGACGGGCGGCTTTTGTCTGGTGGCCACGCTGATAGCGCCGCACCTCAGGGCGATGGGGCTCTACACGGTGCCCGACTTTTTTCATGTGCGCTTTGGCGGTCGCTGGCCGCGCATCATTGCGGCGCTGGCAGCGGTGCTGTGCTCTTTCACCTACGTGGTGGCGCAGATCTACGGGGTGGGGCTGATCGCCTCGCGCCTTACGGGCGTGCAGTTCGAGATCGGCATCATGCTGGGGCTGGGAGGGGTGCTGCTGTGCTCTTTCCTGGGCGGCATGCGTGCCATCACCTGGACGCAGGTGGCTCAGTATGTGGTGCTGCTGATGGCGTTCCTGATTCCGGTATCGTGGCTGGCCTACAAGCAGCTGGGCAACCCGCTGGCGCCCCTGGTGTATGGCACCCAGATCAGCAAGATTGCAGACCTGGAAGCGCAGTTGCTTGATTCGGCCGCTGAACACCAGGTGATGCAGACCTATCTCCAGAGGGCGCGTGACCTGGAGGAGCGTCTCAAGGACGTGGACCTTGCACTTGAACGCGAGCGGGACAAGGGCCTCGAGCGCATCCGGGCGCTGCGTGCCGAGAACGCTGACGTCAGCATCATCCTCGCGGCCAGCCGCGAACTCTCTTCGTTGCCGCGCGATGCCGCTGCTGCGCGTGAGCGATGGACGCGTGAATTGCGCGAAAACTATGAGCGCGCGCGCCCCCTGGGCGGCCTGCCGCTGCACAGCCAGGCTTATGCAGGCGATCCGCACGGCACGCCCGAGGAGCAGCGTGACTACGAAACCTCGCGCCGCAATTTCCTGGCGCTGATGTTCTGTCTGATGGTGGGCACCGCAGGCCTGCCGCACTTGCTGACGCGCTTCTACACGTCGCCGACCGTCTCTGCTGCCCGGGCGTCGGTAGGGTGGTCGCTGTTTTTTATTGCGCTGCTGTACCTGAGCGCCCCGGCGCTGGCGGTTTTGGTGAAGTTCGAGGTCATGCAGAACCTGGTGGGAAGCAGTTTCGAGGCATTACCCAGCTGGATGGCCCAGTGGGCGCGGGTGGACAGTTCCCTGCTGTCAATTGAGGATGTCAATGAAGACGGGATCGTGCAGTTCGGTGAGATCCGCCTGGGCGCCGACCTGATCATGCTTGCAACCCCCGAACTGGGGGGGCTGCCCTATGTGGTCTCGGGCCTCGTGGCTGCAGGAGGTTTGGCGGCAGCATTGTCAACCGCCGATGGCTTGTTGCTGACCATCAGCAATGCCCTGGTGCGCGACCTGTACTTTCACGACCCACAGCGCAGTGCATCGCCTGAACAGCGCGTGATTCTCTCCAAGTTCACCCTGCTGGCCGTAGCACTTTCGGCTGCGTTTGTTGCTGCAATCAAACCCTCCGAGATTCTGCCCATGGTGTCTGCCTCGTTCTCGCTTGCGGCATCGGCTTTCGTGCCGGCCATGGTGCTGGGAATCTTCTGGCGCGGCACGACGCGGCAAGGGGCCGTTGCCGGCATGCTGGGCGGGCTGGGCATCGCCGTGTACTACATGTTGTCGCATGTGCCTGCACTTCAGTTCCTGCCGCGCTGGCTGATGGCTGAAGGGTTGTGGTTCGACATACAGCCCGTCTCCGCAGGAGTTTTCGGAGTGCCGTTCGGCGTGGCGTTGACCTTGCTGGTCAGCTGGTTCACCCGTCCCGTGCCTGCACTGCCCATCGTGCGTTCGGAACTGTAGTGCAGCCGCAACACTCCGCGGGTGGGGTGTGCCCCAGCGGCAAGATATGGTCAGGGATTGCGCGGGCGAGCCATGCCCTTTGTGCGCCTGCCTCGGCAGTTGTGCCCGGGCGATAGTCCCGCGACTCACAACGTGTGCCATCGCTGTGCGTCAACCCCCACGCATCACGAGCCCCGAACCCGAGAGTCTCCATTTCGTTGCCGATCGTGATCACACAACGGTTGCCCGCGCACAGGAGGCCCATGGTTCTTGTCAAGCCCCAGGCTGGACAGAAAGCTCTGAACCTAAAAACGGCAGTTGACCGCTTGTCATCTTGGCGCACACCGCGTGGACTCGAGCCTTGCGTTGTTTTTGCAGCCTCTCGTTTGGGGCGACAGCGCTATGCACTTGCCAGCACCGCTTTTGGAGCGCCATGCGGCGTTGCTCCTCCTTGCAGGCACGAGCCTGCCGCGTCGTCGCGCCTTGCCTGGCGCCCCAACAGCAGCGCTGGCAAATGCATCCAACTGCCGTTGTTAGGTGGAAGGACTGCGCCACCGCGCAGTGAGCCATCAAAAAAAGCGGCTCGAAGCCGCTTTCTGTGGGCAGGCGTATGGCGCAGGCTTCAGCGGCCCACTGCGAGCAATTCCACGTCGAACTTCAGTGTGGCGTTTGGAGGTATCACGCCACCGGCACCGCGCGCGCCGTAGCCCAGGCCGGCGGGGATGATCAGCGTGCGCTGCCCGCCCACCTTCATGCCCTGCACACCTTCGTCCCAGCCCTTGATGACCATGCCCCCGCCCAGAAAGAACTCGAACGGATCGTTGCGGTCGCGGCTGGAATCGAACTTGGCGCCCTGCTGGCCATCGTTGTAGAGCCAGCCGGTGTAGTGCACCGACACGTTGTGGCCCTGGTTGGCCTCTGCGCCGTCACCAACAACGGTGTCTTCGTATTGCAGGCCGGATGCTGTGGTGGTGAGTGCCATGGTGATGTCGTTGTTAGAAATGTGTGCAGCGAAAAAGTCGATTCGATCGCTGTCAGTGTTTGAGCGTTCAACGCGAAGATGGGTTTGGGCGGCTCTTCGTCTTGGGCAAACCGCGGTGCGGATGCGCTCGGGCGTCTGCCGGGGCGCTGTTCCCTAGGACTTCTTGGCGCGGCTTGTTACCCAGCGTGTAGCGAAGGCCTGCACATCTGACAGGCGTTTGAGCAGATCGGCGCCCGAAGAGGTGACGATATAGCCATCGCTGCCATGGTCCAGGAAACCCGCTTCACGCAGTTCCTTGATGCGGGTGTTCAGGGTGTTGGGGGTGATGCCGCCCACGCTGTCTTGCAGCAGGCGGAAGGTCTGGGGATGGCCGTCCTTCAAGGCCCACAGCACACGCAGCGCGTAGCGGCACTCAAGCCGCTCTAGTAGCTGGTTGATGGCGGCATTCTCTTTGGAGCTCATGGACGCTTCTCCTGTCGCAAGTGTTGGGTCATGTTCATTCGGGTGGCCCGCGCCTCGCCCCTGTTGCGCGACGACTATAGCGCGGAACCTATTTTGCTACAAGTTTGGTAGCTCAATAAGCACACCACACATGATTGAAGTGCGGAAGATCGTGCGCTTTTGCAGCAAATTGTTGCAATCGGGCCACGCGCCCGCTATCGATGCCCCAGTGCTTTCAACACTGGCGAGGTGTCGGCACACGGTGGGCCAATCCGCCCGGTCCAACGCCGACGGCCAGTGGGTCGGGCCACACGCAGCGCGGCGTTGACTTCCCAGTCTGACAGGCGCCTAGAATCCTTGTGAATCTACCAACGCTTGCACAACGCCACGCCGCATGAGTTAGCGTGCCAAACTATGCCATGGGCAGGTACCCCGCGCAGCCGGGGACGCCGCCGCAGCCCCGCGCAATGCACGCGCCGGTTCCGCAGTGGGGCGCCAAGTGGTCCCTGCGCCACGCATCCACCCTTGTCCATCCATGAGCCCTACTACATCTCCTGAATTTTCGTCGGCCGCACCGGCGCGCCCGCTGCCGTTGGCAGGGCTGCGCGTGGTGGAGTTCACCCACATGGTGATGGGCCCCACCTGCGGCATGGTGCTGGCCGACCTTGGAGCCGAGGTCATCAAGGTCGAGCCCGTGGAGGGCGACCGCACCCGCCACCTGCTGGGCGCGGGTGCAGGCTTCTTTCCCATGTTCAACCGCAACAAGAAGAGCGTCGCCCTCAACCTGCGCAGCCCTGATGGGCTGGAGGTGGCCCGCAGGCTGGCCGCTTCGGCCGACGTGGTGGCCCAGAACTTCAAGCCCGGCGCCATGACGAAGCACGGCCTTGATTACGCCGCGTTGAGCGCTCTAAACCCGCGCCTCATCTACGTCAACCACACCGGCTTTCTGCCCGGCCCCTACGAGCACCGCACGGCGCTGGACGAGGTGGTGCAGATGATGGGTGGTCTGGCCTACATGACCGGTCGGCCGGGCGACCCCCTGCGCGCGGGCAGCAGCGTCAACGACATCATGGGTGGCATGTTTGGTGCCATCGGTGCGATGGCGGCGCTGATGCAGCGCGGCATGACCGGGCGCGGTCAGGAGGTGGACTCGGCCCTGTTCGAGAACAACGTGTTCCTGGTCGGCCAGCACATGATGCAGTACGCCGTCACGGGCCAGCCTGCAGCCCCCATGCCCGACCGCATCTCGTCATGGGCGCTGTACGACGTGTTCAGCGTGAAGGATGGCGAGCAGATTTTTCTGGCAGCGGTGAGTGACGCGCAATGGCTCACCTTCTGCGATGCGCTGGGCTTTGCCGACCTGAAGGCCGACCCGCGGCTGGCGACCAACAACGACCGCGTGCGCGCCCGGCCCACGCTGATACCCGATCTGCGCGCCCGATTGGCGGGCTACAGCGCCAGCGCGCTGGCCGCCATCTTTGAAGCGCACGGCCTGCCGTTTGCGCCCATCTCGCGGCCCGATCAGTTGTTGGACGATCCGCATCTCAACGCCACTGGCGGGCTGGCCGACATCACGCTGCCCGACGGCGAGCGCGCCGGGCAGACGGCCCGCACCACGCTGTTTCCGCTGCGCATGGATGGTCAGCGGCTGGGCGTGCGCCTGCAGCCGCCCGTGCTGGGCCAGCACACCGCTGAGCTGTTGCAGGAACTGGGCTACACGGCAGAGCAGATCGCCGCGCTGCGTGCCAGCCGCGCGGTCGCCTGACCGCCTTCCGCGCAGCGGGCGCAGGCCCGGAGCCGCGCTCCCGCTTCACAGTGACCGCAGGGTCATCCAGCCTGTGACTGCAATCCATCCTTTGCAGGATTTCCGCGCTCCGCCCACGGTTTTGTGCGCGCTGATCCACCACCAGGGTGAACGCGGCTTGGCAGCGCACCGCACCGCATCACAGCCCAGTCGGACGCGTCCCTGGTGAAACATGCGGGCTAGGCGGTGGCAGTGCAGGCGCACCGCTGCTGCCCTGTCGCAGGCGAAATACCTGCACCGCCTCTACCAGTTGCCGCGCCTGCCCGCTCAGGCTGCCCGCCGCGGCAGCGCTTTGCTCGACCAGCGCGGCATTTTGCTGCGTGGTCTCGTCCATCCGCACGATCGCCTGGGTCACGCGCAGCATGTCGTTGGTCTGCGACACGCTAGCCTGGCTGATTTCCTCCATCAGTTTGCTCACCCCCTGGATGGACGACACCACTTCCGTCATGGTGGTGCC
This sequence comes from Acidovorax sp., assembly GCA_046318695.1. Classification (GTDB taxonomy): domain Bacteria; phylum Pseudomonadota; class Gammaproteobacteria; order Burkholderiales; family Burkholderiaceae_C; genus Acidovorax. Next base: position 2,948 of record JBKCTS010000142.1, on the reverse strand, counting down.
CGCATTGCGGGCCAGGTCGGAGCCCGCCTGCACGCGCTCCACACTGGTTTGGATGAGTTGCTTGATCTCGTGCGCAGCGCTGGCACTGCGGGTGGCCAGGTTACGCACTTCGCTCGCTACAACGGCAAAGCCCCGGCCCTGTTCACCAGCGCGGGCCGCTTCCACCGCGGCGTTCAGCGCGAGGATGTTGGTCTGAAAGGCAATGGAGTCAATCACGCCGATGATGTCGGCAATACGGCGCGAGCTCTCCTGGATGCCCTGCACCACTTCCACCATTTGGGTCACCACACTGCCGCCGCGCTGCGCCACCTGTGCACCGCCGCGTGCCAGCTCGTTGGCGCGTTGGGCGCTGGATGCGTTTTGCTGCACGATGGTCTGCAGCTGCTGCATGGCCGAAGAGGTCTCGTCCAGCGACGAGGCCTGCTCCTCGGTGCGATAGCTCAGGTCGGCATTGCCCTGTGCGATCTCGGCGCTGGCGCTGGCGACGCCCTCGGCACTGATGCGTACGCCAGACACCACGTTCTCTAGGTTGTCCTGCATCGTACGCAGCGCCTTGAGCAGGCGCGCCGGCTCATCTTTGCCTTCCACCACGATCGTGGTGGTCAGGTCACCGGAGGCCACCTTGTTGGCCACCGACACCGCGGTTTGCAGCGGCCGCACGACCGAGCGTGTGAGCAGCAGGCCCGCCAGCGCGCCCAGCGCCGTCACCAGCGCCAGCGCCACCAGGCTGCTGACCAGCGCACGTTGCGCATCCAGCGCGGCATCCCGGGCGATGGCAGCGCTGCTGATAGCCACCTGCTGGCTCAGCTCCGTCAGCAACCGCGCCGGACCCTGGTCGATATCGGCCACGTCGGCATCGCCTGCAGCGGGCACAAAGCCGAGCGACTGGAACGCCTCAAACCCCTTGCGGTAACCCTGGGCCATGTCGGCATGGGCGGCCGTGAATTTCTGCAGGGCTGCCTCCTCCGCAGGGTCAGACAGCTGTGGCTTGAGCGCGCTGGCTGCGTCGGCTACGCGCTTTTCGCTGGCTTGGAAGGCCGCCCAATGCAGCTCGCGCTTGCGCGAATCTTCTCCGCGCAGCAGGGTGTTTTTCCACTCCAGCACCTGCGTTTTGAAGTCGCTTTCCATGCGGCTCACGGCGCGCTCCTGCGCCACCCGCTGCAGCACCGTGGTGTCGTACGTGTTCAGGCTCTGGTACAGCGCGGCAATGCCGAACAGGGCCGCACCGAGCAGCAGCGCAAGCACAAGGCCCAGCGCGGTCGCCATGCGGGCGCCAATGGAGTGGTTGGATAGGTTCATGAGGAGACTCTTGCATTGCGGGAAGAAAGGCCGGGTTCAGACTTGGGCGAACGGGTAAGAAGGCTGCCAAGCGCCACGGTTTAGGCCTTGAGCTTGAGCAGGTACACCATCACCCGCGCGGTGGTCAGATCCAGCTCCATGAAGTCCGCCAGGTCCTTGCCGGTCAGCCATGAGGGCTCCCAGCGGTTTTGCTTGAGGGTACGCAGCCACGACTCATGGCGCGTGGCGGCCTCGATAGCGGCCAGCATGTCGGCGATGCGCGCAGCAGGCACTTCCTTGCCGGTGAACACACCGCGCCAGGTTGACATCACCGCATCCACGCCCTGATCACGCAGCGCCGGTATGCCAAACACGCTGCGGCGCGCAGACACGCCCACCGCCCGCAGCTTGCCCGCCGCAATGGCATCGCTGAACTCGCTGTAACCCGACAGGCCCAGCGTGGCGTTACCCGAAAGCAAGGCATCGACCACCTCGGCGCCCCCGGCAAAAGGCTTGTAGACCAGCGCGTCGGAGCCCGCCTTGACCGCCCGAGCCAGCACACCAGCGTACATATGGTCCACGCCCCCGGCGGAGCCGCCCGCAATGGGCACGGACTTCAGGTCGGCCCGCATGGCGTCGGCCAGATCCTTGGCGGTCTTGATGGGTGAACTGGCTGCCACCGCCGCCACCAGGTAGTCGCTGGTCAGCCGCGCCAGGGGCTGCACCTGCGTCAGGTCCACGGCAGGCTTTTGCAGTGCCACCGCGCCCACCATCACCATGCCGCCCATCAGCAGGGTGTTGGGGTCGTTGCTGTATTTCTCGGCGTATTTGGCCAGACCCACGGTGCCGCCCTTGCCACCGATGTTTTCGTACTCCACTTGCTCGGCGGCGCCGACGGCTACCAGGGCGGCGCCCAAGGCGCGGCCGGTTTGGTCCCAGCCGCCGCCCGGGTTGGCAGGGATGACGATGCGCAGCTTGGCGGCCAGGCGCGGGGCCTTGACCAACGGTGCGGGCGCGCTTGGGGCGGCACGCTGTGGGGGCGCAGCGGTGGGCGCCTGGGCCCATGCAAGGGGGCTGGCCGCAAGCCACACGGTGGCTGCAAGGGCTGCGAAGCTCAGTGCCTGACGGCGGTCGGTGTTGTTCATGAAAGGCCTTGTGGTTGGGGATCGCTCCGATGTCCCACCAGCCCTTTGCGGCCCAATGGCCCTGTGGCGTACCTGCTCGCCAGCGCTTTGCGGCGTTGCACTGCGGCGGGCGGTGGACGCCTTAATAAGCGCTGTTGCGAATCCCTCGGCCTGATGGTCGCGGCCCTAACTGTCAAACCGCTGTCACTGGTGTCAGGGTTAACCAGTATTCGTGTGGGTTCGGCATCGAGGCGGCTGGCGTGTCGGCCACGCGGCCGCAGAGGCGCCGACGCAGAAGCAAAAAACCCGCCCGTGCAATGCAGGGGCGGGCTGTTAGGGGGTGGCGCGCTTTACAGCGAATCGATGAAGCTGCGCAGCTTGTCTGAACGTGAGGGGTGCTTCAACTTGCGCAGCGCCTTGGCCTCAATCTGGCGAATGCGCTCGCGGGTCACGGCGAACTGCTTGCCCACTTCTTCCAGCGTGTGGTCGGTGGACATCTCGATGCCAAATCGCATGCGCAGCACCTTGGCTTCTCGGGGCGTGAGG
>JBKCTS010000141.1:0-6582 GCA_046318695.1 Acidovorax sp. | reverse complement strand
GCCCTGGGGTGGTGTCCATGAGTTTCGGCGCGCAGGAGGGTAGCTGGACCTCGTCCGTGGATTCCGCTTTTTCGGCCGCCAGCATGAGCTACTTTGCCGCCACCGGGGACTCGGGGACGGCGGTCAACTGGCCTTCTGTTTCATCCAGAGTCGTTGGGGTGGGGGGCACCACGCTGACGTATTCAAGTACAGGCACCCGCTCTGAAGTGAGTTGGTCGGGCACGGGGGGCGGGCTCAGCGCTTTCATCGCCACGCCTTCGTACCAGAAGTCTTCGCTACCCGGTGTGGGGTCGGTCGCTCGCCGCACCGTTGCCGATGTGGCCATGAATGCCGACCCTGCCACCGGGCACTATGTGGCGGTCATGGCGCCGGGCAGCAGCGCTGTGCAATGGATCAGCGCGGGCGGCACCAGCCTTTCGTCGCCCATGTGGGCGGGCCTGGCGGCTGTGGCCAATGCAAGCCGGGTGCAGGCGGGCAAGTCCTTGATGGGGGCTGCCCACCCCTTGCTGTACGGCCAGGTGGGCGCGGTGCCCACCAACTACGCCAGTGGGTTTGCGGACATTCGCGTGGGCAGCCACGGCACCTGTGCGACGTGTTCGGCGCGGGTTGGCTATGACCAGCTGTCCGGGCTTGGAACGCCGAACGGCAGTGCGCTGATTTCGCTGCTTTCGGGGGCATCGGCGCCGGTGGCGGCTCCTGTTGTCACCCCAGCCAACATCAGCGGCACCGTGGGGACTGCCTTGACCTTCACGGCTGCCGTGACGGCTCCAAACCCGGTCACGCTGAGCCTCTCCGGCGCCCCGTCGGGCATGACGATTGGCACAACAGGGGTTGTGTCATGGCCCACGCCGGTTGCAGGCACCTACGCCGTCACCGTGGTTGCCAAGGACACGAAAACAGCACTGACCGGGCAGGGCGTCTTCACCATCACCGTGGCCGCACCCGTGGCGCCCGTGGTAGCGAGCGCCAGTATTGCCGGGCGGCCTGGCGTCCCTTTGAGTTTCAAGGCGAACGTGACCGCTGCCAACCCCGTCACCTACACGCTGACCGGTGCTCCTGCGGGCATGGTGGTGGGCGCTGACGGTGTGGTGGCCTGGGCCAAGCCGCTGGTGGGCAGCTACAGCATGACGTTGACGGCCAAGGACTCCAAGACCGGGCTCTCTGGCCAGGGCACCTTCACGGTGAAGATCTCTACCGCTGGCCCGGTCATCAGCGCCGCTGCCATGGTGGGCGTGGCGGGCAAGCCGTTGTCGGGCACCATCTCGGTCTCATCCCCCGGCGCAACTTATCTGTCGGTTTCCATTTCAGGTGTTCCGTTGGGCATGGGCTTTTCTGTCTCCGGGACCACCATCACCGCAACATGGCCCAGCCCGGTGACCGGCAGCTACCAGTTGCTGGTTACGGCCAGGGATTCGGCAGGTCTGTCTGCCCAACAGGCAGTGCCGGTCACGATCACCGCCCGGTAGCCCGGACCTGCCTGGGGTTCTGACGCTGCGCGGCGGCCCCAGGCATGCCCTGGGCCGCCACCCAACGGATCTCAAACGCCCAGGTACTGTTCCAGCAACTGGGGCTGCGCCTGCAGCGCAGCCGAGCTGCCTTCAAACACCACCTGGCCTTTGACCAGGATGATGTTGCGATCGGTGATTTGCGTGACGTGCTTCCAGTTCTTGTCCACGATCACGCTGCTGATGCCGCTTTCCTTGATGAGGCTGCAGATGCGCCAGATCTCGCGGGCGATCAGTGGCGCCAGCCCCTCGGTGGCTTCATCCAGGATGAGCACGTCGGGGTTGGTCATCAGCGCACGGCCGATGGTTAGCATCTGTTGCTCGCCGCCACTGAGCTGCTGACCGCCGTGGCCCAGGCGTTCCTTCAGGCGCGGAAACGTCTCCATCACCCGGTCAAAGGTCCAGTCGTCGCGCCGCGCTGCCCCGCCCGCTGCACCGCGGGCCCGGCCGGGACGTGCCGCCATCACCAGGTTTTCGCGCACGCTCAGGTTGCCGAAGATGCCGCGGCCCTCGGGCACGTACGCAATGCCCAGCCTGGCCACCTCATACGGGGGGCGCCCGGTCATGTCGCGGCCCGCCACGCGCACGCTGCCGCTGGCCGGCCTGACCAGGCCCACAAGGGTCTTGAGCAGCGTGCTCTTGCCCATGCCGTTGCGTCCCATGAGGCCAATCGTTTCGCCTTTGCCGATGCGCAAATCGACCCCATGCAGGATGTGGCTGGGGCCATAGTAGGTGTGCAGCCCCCGGGCGTCGATCCAGGGCTCACTCATTGGGATGCCTCGCTGCGGCCTGCGTTGCCCGGGTGGCCGAGTTGGCTGGAGGTCAACAGGGTCATGTCAGTGGTCCTCCCCCAGGTACGCTGCCTGCACAGCGGCGTTACTGCGCACCTGCGCCGGTGTGCCATGGGCGATGACTTCGCCATTGACCATCACCGTGAGCTGGTCGGCCAGGGCAAACACGGCGTCCATGTCGTGCTCGACCAGCATGATCGCGTGCGCTGGCTTGATGCGGTGGAGCAGCTCGATCATGCGCTCCGCCTCCGCCACGCCCATGCCCGCCAGGGGCTCATCGAGCAGCACCACGGAAGGCTCGGTGGCCAGCGTCATGGCGATCTCCAGCTGGCGCTGCTCGCCGTGGCTCATGGCACCGGCAATGGCCATGCGCCGATCTTTCAAGCCAGAAAGCTCGATCGCGCTTTCCAGTCGTGCGCTGATAGCTATGTTTTTTATAGCGTCAGTGCGGGTGTCCGACAGCCAGCGCAGCGGGTTCCAGGGCTGCTGGGGTTCGCGCGACTGGGCTGCCAGGCGCACGTTTTCGTGCACGGTCAGGGGCATGAAGATGTTGGTCTTTTGGTAGCTGCGCCCCAGGCCCTGCCGCGAGATGCGCTCGGGCGTCCAGCCGGTCACGTCGGTGCCGCCCAGCGTCACGCTGCCCGCGGTCGGCGCAAGGTCGCCAGACAAAAGGTTGGTCAGCGTTGATTTGCCGGCACCGTTGGGACCGATGACCGCATGGATGCGGCCGCGGTGCAGGGCGACCGAGACACCGTTCACGGCCGCCAGACCGCCAAAGCGCTTGGTCAGGCCGCGTGCAGACAGGAGCAGCTCATTCATGCTGATGGCCCTGTACGGGTGGCGCTGCGGGTGACGGCGAATTTGCGCGCAGGCGTGTGACCATGCCCAGCAGTCCGCGCGGCGCGGTCAGCACCACCAGCACGATGAAGCCGCCCATCAGCAGCTGCCAGTGTTTGGTGATGTCCTTGAAGACGTGCAGCAGGTACTCGAATGCGAAGGCGCCCACCATGGCCCCGGCAAAGTTACCCATGCCTCCCAGGATAATCATCATGATGGCGTGGGCGCTCATGTGAAAGCCCATCAGCTCCGGGTTGACATAGCCCGTCTGCGCGCCCCACAGGTAGCCAGCCAGCCCGGCCAGCGCGCCTGCCACGGTGAACGCGGTGAGTTTGTAGCCACGCGTGCCAAAGCCCATGGCGCGCATGCGGTGTTCGTTGATGCGGATGCCCGACAGCGCGCGGCCCAGCGGGCTCCACAGCATGCGCCGCAGCAGCGCATACACCCCCAGCATCAGCACCAGCGCGAAATAGTAGAAGGTCTTGCGGCCTTCCAGGTCGAACGGGAGCCAGCCGAACACGCTGGCGTCAGGCCGGAAGTTGATGTAGATCCCGTCCGAGCCGCCCAGGGCCTTGTTGTCAAAGAACAGGTAGAACACCATCTGCGCAAACGCCAGCGTCACCATGATGAAGTAGATGCCGTGCGTGCGCACCACGAAGAACCCGATAACGAGGGCCAGCAGGCCCGAGCCGAGGATGGCCAAGGGCAGGGTCCACCACAGACTGGCCGGGGCATCGGCGGGCGTCATGAAGGCCAGCGCGTACCCGGCCACTCCAAAGTACGCCGCGTGGCCCAGCGACACCAGCCCCGTCACACCCTGCAGCAGATCCAGGCTCATCGCAAAGATGCCCATGATCATCATTCGCGTGACCATCTGCACATAGAAGTCACTGCCCACCAGCGGGAACAAAACCAGCGCAGCAGCGCCCAGCGCCAGCACAAACTGCACGCTGCGTGGCAGCACTTCAAGGTGGGCGCGGGGCGTGCTCATTGCTTGAAAAGGCCTTCGGGTTTCCACAGCAGCACGGCGGCCATCAGCATGTAGACCAGCATCCCCGAGGCAGAAGGCAGCAGTACCTTGCCGAAGGTGTCGACCAGCCCGACGAGCAGCGCTGCAATCAGCGCCCCGCGCACCGAGCCGATGCCCCCGATCACCACCACCACAAAGCACATGATGAGTACCGACGAGCCCATGTTGGGGTACACGCTGGACACGGGCGCAGCCACCATGCCCGCCAAGGCGGCCAGCCCCACGCCCAGTGCAAACACCACGGCGTGAAGGCGCTTGATGTTCACGCCCAGCGCCTCGGCCATGTCGCGGTTGAACGCGCCGGCCCGGATCTTCATGCCCAGGCGTGTTCTTGAAATCAGCAGATAAAGCCCGATAGCCAGCGCAATGCACACGCCCGAGATGAACAGGCGGTAGACCGGGTAGGACAGGGTGTCCGTCAGGGCGATGGACCAGTCCAGCGCCTGGGGGATGGCAACGCCATGCACATCGTCCCCCCAAAGCATCGACCGCAGCTCCTCAAAGATGTAGATGAGGCCGAAGGTCAGCAGCACCTGATCCAGGTGGTCACGGTGGTAGAAGTGCCGGAACAGCAGCCACTCCAGCGCCAGCCCGAACACCACCGCCAGCACCGTACCCACCACGATCGCCGCCGCCAGGCTGCCCAGCTGGGCCGATAGCGAGTACGCCAGATAGGCACCCAGCATGTAGAAACTGCCATGGGCAAGATTGACCACGCCCATGATGCCGAAGATCAGCGTCAGCCCCGCGGCCAGCATGAACAGCAGCAGCCCGTACTGCAAGCTGTTGAGCAACTGGATGAGGAAGGTGGCGAAGTCCATGCGGGCGGCGTTGCGCGGGCAGAGCTGCCGGTGTCAGGCCGCGCGGCGCGTGGCCAGCAGCAGCGACCCCATCAGGGCAAACAGCCCACCCGAGACGCGGTTGAACCAGCGCATGCGGAGGCCTGATCGCACTACCGGGGGCAGGCGTGCCACGCCTTTGGCGCACAGGGTGGGCACGGCGAGCTCAGTGGCAACGGCCCCAGGGTAGAGCAGGTAGGTGCTGAGCGTCATGGGGCAGGAAGAAAGGGACGGGGTCGTCACGCGGTAAAAAACAGGGGCAGCGCGTTGGAGACGTACACACCCGCGCAAGCCTCGTCGAATTGTGAACGCCTCGGCGACCCTTGCGGGCAACACGGGGGGCCGGCGGAGGTCGTGCCTGCCCGTATCAGGCCATGCGGCAGCCCGCGCCGCTGTCGGCCAGGGCCTTGGCGGCAATGCCGATCACCGTGTTTTCCTTGTTTTCGACCCGGCGCAGGTAGATGTCCTGCACCGGATTATGGGCCTTGCTCATCGTCCATTTGCCGCGCGGGCTGTCGATGGTGGCGCCTTCCATGGCCTTGTACAGCGCGGCTTTTGCCGACAAATCGCCCTTGACGGCGTTCGCCCCCTGAATGAGCAGCAGGCCAGCGTCGTAGCCCTGCACGGCATACACGTCGGGCTGGCTGCGGAAGGCCTTGGCATATTCCAGCCGGAACTGCTGGTTGCGCGGCGTGTCCAGCGAATCGCTGTAATGCAGGGTCGTGATGATGCCGTCGGCAGCGGGGCCCGCCGCGTCCAGCACGCCCTCGGTCAGGAAGCCCGAACCGTACAGCGGAATCTTGTCCTTGAGGCCCGCCGCTGCGTAGTCGCGGATGAACTTGGGCGCGCCAGCGCCGGCAAAAAAGCATGCCACGGCGTCGGGCTTGGTGGCGGCGATCTCGGTGAGCAGCGCCTGGAACTCCACGTTGGGAAACGGCAGCCCGAGTTCCTTGACGATGGTGCCGCCAGCGGCGGTGTAGCTTTGCTTGAAGCCTTCGAAGGCCTCGTCCCCGGCCGCGTACTTCCAGGTGATCCAGACCGCCTTCTTGTGACCCCGGTCGACCATGACCTTGCCCAGCGCCAGCGTGGGTTGGGAGTTGCTAAAGGATGTGCGAAACACATTGGGCGCACACAAGGCGCGGGTGGCTGCGTGCACACCGGCATTGGGAATCAGGTTGAGAACGCCTGTATCCCGGGCGACCTTTTGTATCCCCATCTGCACGCCAGAATGAACAGTACCAATCAGCACGTCCACCTTGTCGCGCTGCACCAGCTTGCTGGCGTTCTCGACGCCCTTGCTAGGCTCGGATTCGTCATCCACCTTGAACCATTCGATCTCTCGGCCACCAAGCTTGCCGCCTTGCTGATCGATGGCCAGCCGCACGCCGTTTTCAATGGCAGCGCCGAGCTGGGCAAACGTGCCGGTGTAGGGCAGCATAAAACCGACCCGCACTGTGCTACTGTGCGCCCGCCCGTGGGACGGCAGCTGAAGGCGGGTCGACGCTGCGCCTCCCTAGGCTGCGCGTCGGCGGATGACTAGGCGACGAGAGGGCCGGGTCGCGATGCGATGTTCCTCCTCC
>JBKCTS010000140.1:0-2928 GCA_046318695.1 Acidovorax sp. | reverse complement strand
CTGCCGGTGACCTCCAGCAAGGCGGTTGAAGCCACCCGCTGGCTGGCCACGGGCAGCCTGCTGGCCTTGATTGCGCTGTGTCTTGCCTGGGAGCTTGTGCTGGCGCCGCTGCGCCCTGGGGGGTCCTGGGTGGCGCTGAAGGCGCTGCCGCTGTGCATTCCGCTGGCGGGCATCCTCAAGAACCGCATGTACACCTACCGCTGGGTCAGCCTGGTGATCTGGCTGTACTTCACCGAAGGCGTAGTGCGTGGCTGGAGCGACAGGCCGCCATCGCAATGGCTGGCCTGGGCGGAGATCGCACTTTGCCTCGTGCTTTTTGTGGCGTGTACCCTGCACGTACGCCTGCGCCAGCGCAATGCGCGCGAGGCCGCAGCGCGCTTGGAAGCGGCTGAGCACCCACCAGCATCCGCCCAAGGCCCCACAGCGTCTTGATGCTCACCGTTCCATGCTGATGCGGCGGCCGACCGCCAACCTTTGCGTTGCCCTTTGAACGGACCACGACTGCCCCATGTCCACCGCCCTGCTTGAAACCCTGCGCTCCATCGTCGGCCCCACGCATGTCATCACCGAAGGCGACATGACCGCCTGGGAACAAGACTGGCGCCGCCGCGTGCAAGGCAAGGCGCTGGCCGTGGTGCGGCCGGGCAACACAGCCGAAGTGGCAGCGGTGGTCAGGGCCTGTGCGGCTGCCAAAACCGCCATCGTGCCGCAGGGCGGCAACACCGGGCTGGCGTTGGGCTCCACGCCAGACGCCTCGGGCACACAGATTGTGCTGAGCCTGACCCGCATGAACGCGGTGCGCAACGTCGATACGGCCAACCTGACCATGACGGTCGAGGCGGGCTGCATCCTGCAAAACCTGCAAGAGGTGGCGCGCAAGGCAGGCTTGCTGTTCCCCCTGTCGCTGGCGGCAGAAGGCAGCTGCACCGTGGGCGGCAACCTGGGCACCAACGCTGGTGGTACCCAGGTGGTGCGCTATGGCAACACGCGCGACTTGTGCCTGGGCCTGGAGGTGGTCACAGCGCAGGGCGAGGTGTGGAGCGGCCTCAAAGGTCTGCGCAAGGACAACACCGGCTACGACCTGCGCGATTTGCTCATCGGCAGCGAGGGCACGCTTGGCGTCATCACCGCTGCGTGCATGAAGCTCTATCCGCAGCCTGTCGCCACGCTCACTGCCTGGGCGGCCGTGCCAACCATGGAACAAGCCGCGCAGCTGCTGGGCATGGCCCACCAACAGCTGGGCGCGGGGCTCACAGGCTTTGAGGTGATGGGTCAGCTGGCGCTGAGCCTGGTGGGCAAGCACCTGCCGCAGCTGCGTGTGCCCTTCCTCGGGCACAAGGATGCTGCGTGGTGCGTGCTGCTGGAGAACTCCGACAGCGAGTCCGAAGATCACGCCCGATCCCGGTTTGAAGCGCTGCTGCAAGCGGCCCTGGAGGTCGGCTGCGTCACCGATGCCGTGGTCGCCGAGAACCTGACCCAGGCCCACCAGCTCTGGCACATCCGCGAGAGCATTCCGCTCGCGCAGGCCCAAGAGGGCCTGAACATCAAACACGACATTTCTGTTCCGATCTCTCGCATCCCGGCGTTTGTGGCGCATGCCGACGCGCTGCTGCAAAGCCGGATTCCGGGCGTGCGCGTGGTGAACTTCGGCCACCTGGGCGACGGCAACCTGCACTACAACGTGCAGGCGCCCACCGAATGCGATGCCGCGGCGTTCCTGCGCGACCACGAAGCCCAGGTCAACCACATCGTCTACGAAGCCGTGGCGGAGTTCGGCGGCTCGTTTTCGGCAGAGCACGGCATAGGGCAGCTCAAGGCCGACGCGCTCCAGCGCTACCAGTCGCCCGTCGCCCTCGCCATGATGCGCGCCATCAAGAACGCGCTGGACCCCCAGGGCATCCTGAACCCGGGGCGGGTGCTGATCCCCTGAGCCGCAAACGCCGTGCCGCGCCGGTGCGCGCCCCGGAACCTGCCACGGCCAAACGTCTTTTTGCTATCATTTAAATAGCACAAAAGGCATGCGTATCGAGCGGCGGTGGCATTTTTTACTGCAAATTTCGCGCACTCACCGCGCCCGAAGGGGCCATAGGGCTTACAACGGCTTGCGCATGGGCAGCGCCTGCAGCCCCGCCCAGTGCTGCATCGGCCCGCAGGGCACGTACCCGTGGTGCCGGTAGAAGGGCTCCGCCGTGCGCGTGCTCTCCAGCGCCAGCGCGTCCAGACCGGCATCGCGTGCGCCCGTTTCGGCCGCCTCCAGCAAGCCGCGCCCCACGCCCTGGCGCAACCCCTCGGGCACCGCATAGCAAAGCGCCAAAGCGCCACGGGCCAGCAGTGCAAAGCCCACAAGGTCGCTTTGGCGCATGGCACCCCACGCCATTGCGCCGGGGGCCATCATCCAGGCGGCAACGTTGTCGGGCGTCTTGTTAGCCAGCCAGGCCGACAGCACTGCGGCTTCACCGTGGTGATCCAGCGTGCAGCAATGCGTGATGGACTGCCGAACGACCGCGCACGCCTCGTTGGCCAGCGATGCGTTGGTAAGCCGGATGACCGAAAAAGCGGTTGTGCCTGGCATGGCAAGGGCTCTCAAAGTGCAGGTTGGTGCGACGGCATCAGTCATGGGGCGATTGACTGGGAAACATCGGCCTGGGATGGGCTCCGTGACGCGGTCATTCTCGCATCCGCCTGCACTGCCGCGCCCCGAGGTCCAGTGGGTGAGCGGTTAATGCCATGCGCGTCATCTGTCTGCCCGATTTCAATCAATGCCTTGCGAGCATTCTTTGGCGGCGTTGTCAGGCAGCGTGGCGCTTGGGCAGGGCGGCGCGGGCGCGCTGGACCCGGCACGCATAAAATCATCTCCCCGGTTGCGCAGCCCGCTGCCCCGCCCCTGCCGCAGCCCCCTGGCCCCGGCATTTTCTGTCGCATCTGCCC
>JBKCTS010000139.1:0-5903 GCA_046318695.1 Acidovorax sp. | reverse complement strand
GTCGATGCCAGAGAACGCGGTCGGCAGGGCCGGTTTTTGCTGACGCGGGGGTTTTCGGGTGACGTGGTGCACCGCGTCTTGCGAGGGGACGTTCCCGACGACAGCGCGGCCAACCCGTGATCCTAAAAACGGCAGTTGGATGCATTTGCCAGCGCTGCTGTTGGGGTGCCAGGCAAGGCGCGACGACGCGGCAGGCTCGTGCCTCAAGGAGGAGCAACACGGCATGGCGCTCCAAAAGCGGTGCTGGCAAGTGCATAGCGCTGTCACCCCAAAGGTGAGGCCGCAAAAACAACCCAAGGACTGAGTCCGTGCGGTGTGCGCCAAGATTACAAGCGGTCAACTGCCGTTTTTAGGATGAATGAAGGCCCTGCCCTGCAGGGCTTTTTTCTTGGCAACGCCGAGCAACCGGGCGGCGACCGTCCTGGCATTGACGGGCGGGAAACAGCATCCCGCCCGGGTGGTGACATGCAAGGACCTGCAAGCTGCGTGCGCCCGGCCGCGTTGCTTCTGCGGCCGCCTGCAGTCCCCTGCGCAGTTCAGCCCCGCGGATGGTGCTGGGCGTGCAGCGACTTGAGTCGCTCGCGCGCCACATGGGTGTAGATGGTCGTCGTGGAGATGTCGGCATGCCCGAGCAACAGTTGCACCACGCGCAGGTCGGCGCCATGGTTGAGCAGGTGCGTGGCAAACGCGTGGCGCAGCGTGTGGGGTGACAGTGGCGCATGGATCCCAGCCGCATGCGCCCACTTCTTGACGATCATCCAGAACATCACGCGAGTCATACCACTGCCCCGCTGCGTGACGAACAAATCGTCCGTCTGCTGACCACCGAGGATGGGGCTACGGGCCTCGGCGAGGTAGCGATCGAGCCACTGGCGCGCCACCTCGCCAAACGGCACCAGGCGTTCCTTGCCGCCCTTGCCCATCACGCGCAGCACCCCTTCATGGAGACCCACCTGGAAAGTCTTGAGCGTGACCAGTTCACTCACGCGCAGGCCGCTGGCGTACATCAGCTCCAGCATGGTGCGGTCGCGCAGCCCCAGCGGCGTGTCCACGTCGGGCGCCCCCAGCAGCGCCTCCACCTGCGTTTGGGAGAGCGTCTTGGGCATGCGCAGCGGCTGCCTGGCGGCCTGCAGCCGCACGGTGGGGTCGGCATTGATGCGCCGCTCGCGCAGCGCCCAGTGGAAGTAGCGCCGCAGCACCGTCAGCCGCCGGTTTGCCGACGTGGCACGGGTCTGCGCATGGCGGGCCGCGAAATAACCGTGCAGGTGGTGTTCCGCCGTAGCGTCCAGGGCCAGCGGCTCGGGTTGTTCAGCCAGCCACCGCGCATACAACGTAAGGTCGCGCCGGTAGGCAGCCAGGGTGTTGCGCGAGAGGCCGTCTTCCAGCCACACGGCATCGACAAACTGATCAATCGCACTCAGGCTCGCGTTCAACATGCAAAACCATAGCACGTTGCGGCATGCAGCGCCGCAGGTCAGTCCAGCGTGAGTTTCTGCTTGGCGACCACATCCTTGTACACCGCCAGCTCGGCCTTGATCTGGTCGGCAAACTGCTCAGGCGTGTTGCCCACCACCAGCGATCCCGTGTCTTCGATGCGCTTTCTCACGGCCGGGTCTTCCAGGGCCTTGCGCACGGCCGCGTTCACCTTGTCCACGATGTCTTTGGGCACACCCTTGGGGCCAACGATACCGTAGTAGGCCATGCGGTTGACCGGCTCCAGGCCCAGTTCCTTGAACGTCGGCACGTTGGGCAAGCCGGCCACGCGCTGGGGTGCTGCCACGGCAATCGGCACCAGCCGGTTGTCCTTGATGAAGGGCAGCGCTGATGGAAGGTTGTCAAAGATGATCAACACTTGGCCGGCGACTGCATCATTCAGCGCCGGGCCCGCACCGCGGTACGGGATGTGCGTGACAAAAGTGCCCGACAGGCTCTTATACAACTCCATCTGCAGATGACCAATGCCACCCGGACCGGACGAACCGAAAGAGTATTTGCCCGGGTTCTTGTTCAGCTCGGCCACAAACGACTTGTAGTCCTTGGCCGGAAAGCTGGGGTTGACCGCAATCACATTGGGTGTGGCTGCAATGTTGACGATGGGCGTAAAGTCCGTCAGCGGGTTGTAGGGGGTCTTGGGGTTGATGGCCGGATTGGCCGCGGTGGTGGACACCGTGGCCACGCCCAGGGAATAGCCGTCCGGCGCGGCCCGGGCGATTTCGGCGGCACCCACGATGCCACCGCCACCGGCCTTGTTCTCGACGATCACACTTTGGCCCAGGGCCTTGCCCAGGGGGTCGGCGATCACGCGGGCAATGATGTCGGTAGTGCCACCCGGGGCAAACGGGACCACCAGGCGGATCACCTTGTTGGGGTAGGCCTGGGCGGATGCGGTACCGGCAGCGGCAGCCAGAACGGACAGCGCGAGCCATTGACGACGGTGCATGGAGTCTCCTTACAAGTGGGTCACAGGTGTTGCGAATGGTAGGGGTAACCGGGTCGTTGCGGCACTGCGGATTGCACATAAGGGCTAACCCGCATGACCGACCTGCATCCAGTATCCTCAAGCGGTGAACTACGCCCAGCTCCTGCTTCCCGATTTCTCGCTGATCCTTCTGGGTTACATCCTGTGCCGCTTCACCGCACTCAACCGCTCGGTGTGGCAGCCGGTCGAGGCCCTGGTGTACTACTGCCTGTTCCCGGTGCTGCTGTTCCAGTCCATCGTGCGCAGCCCGATGGACTTCCAGGCCGCATCCGGTCTGATGGCGGCAGGGCTGCTGTCGGGCCTGGCCGGCATCGCACTGGCGTACAGCCTGCCGCACTGGCCGTGGCTTGGCCGACAGTTGGACCGGCGGGACCACGCAGCCAGCGCGCAGGTGGCGTTCCGCTTCAACTCCTTCATCGGGCTGGCCATCGCCGAGCGCCTGGCGGGCGCGCAAGGCCTGTTGATGATGGCCGTGCTGATCGGTGTGTGCGTGCCGGTCTTCAACGTGGCAGCGGTGTGGCCCATGGCGCGACACGGCGAGCAGGGTTTTGTGCGCGAGCTGGTGCGCAACCCGCTGATCATCGCCACCACCTCGGGGCTTGCGGCCAACCTCCTGGGCTTTCAGATCCCGGCCTTTGCCGAGCCTGCGATGAGCCGCATCAGCGCGGCGTCGCTGCCCTTGGGGCTGATGGCTGCAGGGGCGAGCATGCAGTTCGGCCAGCTCACGCACAGCAAGGCGCTGGGCATATCGGTGCTTGCCATCCGGCATCTGGTGCAGCCGCTGATTGCACTGGGCATGGCGCGCTGGCTCGGCCTGAGTGGGGTGCAGACCACGGTGCTGCTGGCGTTCTCGGCCCTGCCCACCGCATCCACCTGCTTTGTGCTGGCCGCGCGCATGGGATACAACGGGCCGTACGTGGCCGGGCTGGTCACGCTGTCCACACTACTGGGCATGGTCAGCCTGCCGTTGGCCCTGGGGGTGTTGCGATGAACCGCCCTGCGCCCACCGGCCTGTTGACCACGGCGGGCTGTCGGGTCGCCGTGCCCTGCTGAGCCTAAAAACGGCAGTTGACCGCTTGTCATCTTGCCGCACACCGCGTGAACTCGGGTCTTGCGTTGTTTTCGCAGCCTCACCTTGGGGGTGACAGCGCTATGCACTTGCCAGCACCGCTTTGGGAGCGCCATGCCGTGTTGCTCCTCCTTGCAGGCACGAGCCTGCCTCGTCGTCGCGCCTTGCCTGGCGCCCCCACAGCAGCGCTGGCAAATGCATCCAACTGCCGTTTTTAGGCTGAGGGTTGCCTACGACAACGCAGCGTCCTGGGCCAGCGCCCAGGCCACATGCTCGCGCACCAGAGGGCTCTCATCGGCAACGCGCGAGTGCAGGGCGGCACGCAGAGCCGGTGCGTCTGCACCGCCCGCGTCACCGCCCGTCACCGCAGCACGCAGCGCATTGCCCAGCGCCACAGCAATGTTGCGCAGCCAGCGCTCGTGCCCGATGCGGCGGATGGGCCCGCCCTCGGTCATGCGCAAAAAAGTGGCCTCGTCCCAGGCAAAAAGATGCACCAGTTGCTGGCCTGCAAGGCCCCGGCGCTCGTCAAAGTCGGGCAAACGACTGACCTGCGCGAACTTGTTCCATGGGCAGATCAGCTGGCAGTCGTCGCAGCCGTAGATGCGGTTGCCCATCAGCGGCCTCAGCTCCAGCGGTATGGGCCCGGCGTGTTCAATGGTGAGATATGAAATGCAGCGCCGCGCATCGAGCCGGTGCGGCGCAATGATGGCCTGCGTGGGGCAGATGTCGATGCAGGCGGTGCAGTTGCCGCAATGCGCCGTGACGGGCTCGCTCTCGGGCAAGGCAATATCCACGTAGATCTCGCCCAGAAAGAACATCGACCCCGCCTCACGGTTGAGCACCAGCGTGTGCCGCCCGCGCCAGCCTTGCCCGCTGCGCGCGGCGAGCTCGCATTCGAGCACTGGGGCGGAATCCGTGAACACGCGGTGGCCCAGCGGGCCCACTGCGGCTGCAATCCGGTCGCTCAGCGTCTGCAGGCGGGATCGCAGCACCTTGTGATAGTCGCGCCCCCGCGCATACACCGAGACAATGCCCTCGCCGGGCCGCGCCAGCCGGGCCAGCTCGTGGGCCTGCCAACCATCCGGGGCACCCACCGGCGTGTGCCGGGGCAAATAGTCCATGCGGGCCGTGATCACGCTCACGGTGCCCGGCACCAGCTCGGCCGGGCGGGCGCGCTTGAGGCCATGCGCCGCCATGTAGTGCATATCACCATGAAAGCCCTGTGCAAGCCAGGCCGCAAGGCCCGGCTCTGCAGCCGACAAATCCACCCCCGCCACGCCGATTTGGGAAAATCCCAGTTCGCGGGCCCACTCCTGCATCTGAGGAACGAGTTGACTGCTGCACCACATATGCCGCCGATTGTAGAAACGCCCCTGCCGACCACGTCTGCTGAGACCACGCGCGCGCTGGTGTGGCACAGCGAAGACGACACCGCCGCGTTTGCGACACGCCTGGCCGCGCAGCCGGGCCTGGCCCATGCGTACATCACGCTGCACGGCGACCTGGGGGCAGGCAAGACCACGCTGGTGCGCCACCTGCTGCGCGCCCTCGGGGTGCGGGGCCGGGTCAAAAGCCCCACCTATGCGGTGGTCGAGCCGCACGAGGCTGCGGGCCTGTCCCCCCATGCCACCACCGTCTGGCACTTCGACTTCTACCGCTTTGACGACCCGCGCGAATGGGAAGACGCCGGGTTTCGCGACATCTTTGCCAACCCCGGCCTCAAGGTGGCAGAATGGCCAGAAAAGGCTGCGGCGCTTACCCCGCCTGCCGATCTTGCTATACACATTGAAGCAATTGATGAGCACCAACGACGCGTCACGCTGCACGCTGGCACCGATGCCGGGCGCGACCTGCTGCGGGGGCTCTGACGGGCTTCTATCCGCGACACCATGGATGTTTGCATTGTGATGCCACGGTCTCAGCACGCACGCCGTTCGCTGCCAGGATGGCGCGGCGTGTGCCGCCTGGGCGCACCACCCTGCCGAGCATGACGACGCGCGAGCCATACCCCTCCCGCCGCACCCTGCTGCAGACCGGCAGCCTGGTGCTGCTGCTGGGCGCCCAGCAGATCGCGCGGGGTGCCACGATCCTGGCGGTGCGGGTGTGGCCCGCGCCCGAGTACTCGCGCGTCACCATCGAGTCCGATGGAGCGCTGGTGGCCAAGCAGTTTTTCGTCGCGTCGCCGCCGCGCCTGGCGGTGGACATCGAGGGCATCGACCTCAGCCCCGCGCTGCGTGAGCTGGTGGCCAAGGTCAAACCCGACGACCCCAACATTGCCGGTATCCGCGTGGGCCAAAACGCACCCGGCGTGGTGCGCCTGGTGGTCGATCTCAAGCAGCCTGCCCTGCCCCAGGT
>JBKCTS010000138.1:0-2612 GCA_046318695.1 Acidovorax sp. | reverse complement strand
GCACTGCGCTCTGGGTTTTAGGAAGCTCTGCATAACCCTCGCGAGGATGCGCTGGTTCGGATTGGGATAGGCCACAAGGCGCTTTTTGCAGCCAATAGCCTGGCTATTGGCAAGAAAAGCAACACCGTGGACTGCCCGAGCCCGCGCCAGCGCAGACCGCAGGGAGTTATGCAGAGGTTCCTTAAGGGTTTACAGGCCTCTACGCGCGCTGCTTAACGCTTTGAAGCTATTTTTTTCATAGCAAGCATAAGCGTTCCCTGGCGCGCCCTGCCCGTGCGCCGCACCGGCAGGCCCCCACCAGACGCCCCCTTCACCAGCGCTACCGGTAACGCCAGGGCTCTGGCGGCACCGGGTTCAGAGCGTGCGGCCAAACGGGCCGTCGTCGCCCACCTGCACCAGGTTGTCCGCGGTCGCCAGCGGCTTGGCGTTTCGGGAGGGCTTGCCGTTGGAGACGCAATCGGCGTAGTAGCGCACTTGCCCGTTCTCGTCTTCCACCTCCACCAGCCCGTGGATGTCGGTCTCAAAGCCAGGGCACAGCTTGGCGAATTCGCGGGCAAACTTCAGGTAGTCCACGATCTTTCGGTTGAACACTTCGCCCGGGATCAGCAGCGGAATGCCGGGCGGGTACGGCGTGACCAGGCCCACCGTGATGCGCCCTTCCAGATGGTCGATCTCCACACGCTCGGTCTGGCGGTGCGCGATGTGTGCATAGGCGTCCGAAGGCTTCATGGCGGGCGTGAGGTCCGACAGGTACATCTCGGTCGTCAGCCGCGCAATGTCGTACTTGGCGTACATCTCGTGCACATGCTGGCACAGGTCGCGCAGGCCCATGCGTTCGTAGCGCTTGTGCTGCTGGCAGAACTCCGGAAGGATGCGCCACATGGGCTGGTTTTTCTCGTAGTCGTCCTTGAACTGCTGCAGCGCCGTCAGCAGCGTGTTCCAGCGGCCCTTGGTGATGCCGATGGTGAACATCACGAAGAAGCTGTACAGGCCCGTCTTTTCCACCACCACGCCGTGCTCGGCCAGAAACTTGGTCACGATGGAGGCCGGGATGCCCGTCTTGTCGAACTTGCCATCCAGGTTCAGGCCGGGCGTGACGATGGTGGACTTGATCGGGTCCAGCATGTTGAAGCCGTCGGCCAACTGGCCAAAGCCGTGCCACTTGGCGCCCGCCTTCTTGCTTTTGCTGTCGCTGCGGATGATCCAGTCTTCGGCGCGGCCAATGCCTTCGTCCACCAGCTTTTCTGGGCCCCAGACCTTGAACCACCAGTCGCCCTTGCCAAAGTCCTCCTCGATCTGGCGCATGGCGCGGCGAAAGTCCAGCGCCTCGAGGATGCTTTCTTCCACCAGCGCGGTGCCCCCGGGCGGCTCCATCATGGCAGCGGCCACGTCGCAGCTGGCGATGATGCTGTACTGCGGGCTGGTGCTGGTGTGCATCAGGTAGGCCTCGTTAAAGAGGTGGCGGTCCAGCTTGGTGGTCTGCGAATCCTGCACCAGCACATGGCTGGCCTGGCTGATACCAGCGAGCAGCTTGTGGATGGATTGTGTGGCGTAGGTCACCGAGTGCTTGGGCCGGGTGCGCTTTTTGCCCATGGCATGGTAGGCACCATAAAACGGGTGGAACGCCGCATGCGGCAGCCAGGCTTCGTCAAAGTGCAGGTTGTCCACATAACCATCCAGCATGGTCTTGATGGTCTCGGTGTTGTAGAGCACACCGTCGTAGGTGGACTGCGTGAGCGTGAGCACCCGGGGCTTGACCTTTTTCGCATCCACACCCTTGAGCAACGGGTTGGCCTTGATCTTCGCCTCGATGGCCTTGGGCTCGAACTCGCCTTGCGGAATCGGCCCGATGATGCCGAAGTGGTTGCGCGTGGGCTTGAGGAACACGGGGATCGCGCCCGTCATGATGATGCTGTGCAGGATGGACTTGTGGCAGTTGCGGTCCACCACCACCACGTCGCCCGGCGCTACGGTGTGGTGCCACACCATCTTGTTGGAGGTGGAGGTGCCGTTGGTCACGAAAAAGCAGTGATCGGCATTGAAGATGCGCGCGGCGTTGCGCTCGCTCTCGCCAATGGCGCCGTTGTGGTCCAGCAGTTGGCCCAGTTCTTCCACGGCGTTGCACACATCGGCGCGCAGCATGTTCTCGCCGTAGAACTGGTGGTACATCTGACCCACCGGGCTTTTCAAAAAGGCCACGCCGCCCGAGTGGCCGGGGCAGTGCCAGGAATAACTGCCGTCCTGTGCGTAGTCCATCAGGGCCTTGAAGAACGGTGGCGCCAGGCCATCCAGGTAGCTCTTGGCCTCGCGGATGATGTGGCGCGCCACAAATTCCGGGGTGTCCTCGAACATGTGGATGAAACCGTGCAGCTCGCGCAGGATGTCGTTGGGGATGTGCTGGCTGGTGCGCGTTTCGCCGTAGATGTAGATGGGGATGTCGGCGTTCTTGAAGCGGATTTCTTCGATGAACTTGCGCAGGTTCAGCACCGCCGGGTCGAGCTCGGGGCCGGGCGTGAACTCCTCGTCGTCGATGGACAGGATGAAGGCGCTGGCCCGGCTCTGCTGCTGCGCGAACTGGCTGAGGTCGCCATAGCTCGTCACGCCCAGCACCT